>NZ_JACGAU010000024.1:0-24865 GCF_020137595.1 Campylobacter sp. RM12640 | reverse complement strand
TGTTTATTACCCTAAACTAGCCCATTTTATTACAAAGAATTTAAATTAAAAATTAAGCTTTTATATCAAGTAATTTTGTTTCACTAAGAGTTATTGCAAAATTTCCACTAAAATTTACAAAATCATCTAATTTATTTTCACTTGCTAGGCTTTCTACTTTATCAGGACTTATATTTAGTTTATCACTTATAATCTGTTTTAATTTAAATTCGCTCTCATAAGGTGCAGGGTCAATTCCTAGTTGAATTAATACATCTTTATCACTTTGGTCTAACTTATCAACTCCAAGCTTTTTAATCTTGGCTATTACTTCAGTTAATTTTTCTTCAGCTTTTTCGGCAAGCTGCCTAGAATGCTTGGTAAGTCCATTTATTAAATCATCAAGGCTAATTGCAGGAGCATTAGAACCACTTTCGCTCATAAAATCTTCAAAATATCCCTTTTCACCTACATCCATAAACTCACCAAATGTAATAATACCATCAAGATTTTTATCATCTTTTATAGCATCATTGATAGAATTTGAAATATCTGAATAATAACCATCATTTTTTGGTAAAAAATCACTTTTCTTATAAGTTTTTGTAATAGAATTTGAAACTATATATTTTTCTTTGGTTTTTTCATCGCTTATGAGAACTGCATCTTCATCAAATCCACTTAATGTATTCCTTGCTTCTTTGTGAGTTAATTCTCCGTTATTGTCAATATCTGATTCAAGAAATTTTTGTTTATATGCAATATCACTAAACCATCCAGCGACATAAGAAGCTGCATCTTTATCTAAAATAATTCCTTTATTAGTTTTAATGAAATTATCTTCATCAAAAAAATCTTTTAATTTTTCAATACTAGCTTCATTTAATTTCACTCCAATGTTTTCATTACCAAATTTAAAATAAGTATTATAATCTTGTGCTCTATTTGTTTTAACGCTAAAAGAATTGCTCTTTATACTAGCATTTATACTTGCTAGTTCTTGTGTGCTTAACTCTTTTTTAGCAATATTATCTTGCCACATAATTGGAGTGTTAGAAGTATTGTTAATATAGTGTTTCATAAATAATCCTTAATGTTTATTACTTTAATTAAATATTTAAAAACATAACAGCAATAAAGTCTGCCGTTAAATCAATAATTCATACACATATACTTGCGATATTTATAGCTATAACCACAATTAATTGGTCTTTAATATCTCTTAGAATACTTACAAAAAAGCTATCTTAAAATACCAAAACTTATGATACGAACTAGTATTTTTGTGAAATTAAATATATTAAAATTGATTTGAATTATTATAATTTGATTTTATTTAATACTATTACTATTTTATTTAATATCTTGATAAATTGTAACTTTTAGTAACATTAAATTAAAAAAAATATTTTAAACCTTAATGTTAATTAATTTTATATTATTTAATTCTTCTAAAAAGTCTTTAGTAAAATCTATAAAATCATCTAATTTATTATTTTTAACCAATTCATTTATTTTATCTTCACCTATTATATTTATTAGATTAATTTCTATATTTAAAGAATTTAAGATTTTTTTCTCATCTTCACTAAGCTTACTATAATCATCATTATTTATTTTTATAAGAGCATTAGCTAAATCGCTTTGTCTTTTAATGTCTTCTTGAGTTGCTTTAGTAATACTTTGTTGCAATTTATTTTTATCAATATTATTCATAATTATTTCTACTACATAATTAATCCCAGCTACTCCGTTTTTCTCCAGACCTGTTATTGCTAAATCATAATTTTTATCATCTTGAATATAATAATTCATCATATTACTAATACTTGTATAGTTTTGCAATTCTCCTAAAAGCTCCAGACAATCTATATCAGTTTTACTAATATTAGTAAAAACATTGCTATTTGGAAATTGAAGTTTTATATCTAACATTTCAGTTTTATTTAAAACACCATTTTTATTAATATCTGCATTTAAATAGTTTTGCTTAAAAGCAACATAATTAAACCAAGAACCAACATAAGAAGCAGCGTCTTTTTGCAAAATCAATTTATCATCAAAATATTTAAAATTATCTTCATTAAAAAATTCTTGTAATTTTTCACGATTTTTATTGCTTAAATCAAATCCTATTGTTTTTTGATTAAAAGAAAAATAAGTATTATAAAAATCATTTTTATTAGTTTTATACTCGGTATTATATATGCTTTTTACATCAGTAGCCTTTACTTGCTCTGCTTGATTAAAAACAACTTGGTTTAAAGCTCTAATATCTTTACACACAACATTCAAAATAGGCTTAGTAATATTAGTATTTGATAATCTCATATTAATCCTTTTAGGTAAGACAATTGCTTACCTAAAATAACCTATTCCAATTATCCCTAATAGTCATACCTTGCATAGCACAAGTATATAACGTTGCACACTTAAATTTAAAGGTATTATTTGTTGGAGGATAACCATAATAAGACATATCTCCAAATCTATTATAAGAATATGCACTAGCACTCGTAATAAAACCTAAAGCCAAAATAGCTAAAACTGCTTTTTTCATTGAAATTCTCCTTTTATTAGTGATTTGAATTATTATAATTAAATTTTAATTAATACTATTATTATTTTATTTAATATTTTGATATATTGTAACTTTTAGTAACATTAAATTAAGTAAATTAAAAATATTTAATTTTTAACCCCTAGCAATGCTAGAAATGTTTTAGAATATATCTTATAGCTATGTTAAATTGATTGTTAATATTAAAATCAGCACCGAAAATTCTTTCATAACCTAGATTTAATCTCAAATCGTTATTTAGCTTATAATCTTAACTAATATTAAAATAAAATTGATTGTTTTTTTGCTTTATAAATTCTACCGCTATAAAAAAGGCTTTTTAATAATAATTTTTAAAAAGCCTTTTGAAATTCAAATCTCTTTGCCTAATTTAAAGCCAAGTTCTTCTAAGCATTTGCTAAGATAATCTTTATCATCGCAATCAATGATAATTGTTTTTAAATCATCACTAAAAGTAATATTATTAAACTCATCTTCTAAATTATCTTTAATTTTTTTAACACAATGAGAGCAATTTACATTAAATATTTCATATTTTTTCACGAACTTGCTCCTTTTAATTGTTTTCCGTATTTAGGGAATTTAAGTTTTTTAATAGCTGTGCTTTCTATTTGTCTTACACGCTCACGAGTGATTTTTAACTCACTTCCTATCTCTTCAAGAGTTCTATCACTCTCATCATCAGTTAGTCCAAAACGAAGTTTAATAACGGTTTTTTCCCTTTCATTAAGTTGCTCTAAAACTCCATTTATTTGCTCTTTTAAATCTTCTTTTAAAATATGCTCAAGCGGACTAATGCTACTTCTATCTTCTACGCTATCACCAAATCTTCCATCATCATCACTTCCAACAGGTGCGTCAAGACTTACAGGTTCTTTTGCTATTTTCATAACTTGTTTAACCTTATCTTCACTCATACCGATTTCTTTAGCAATTTCATCAATTGTAGGCTCTTTTCCACATTCTTGCACACGCTTTTTACTAAATTTATTAATCTTATTAATCGTATCAATCATATGGATTGGAATTCTAATTGTCCTTGCTTGATCAGCTACCGCACGGCTAATTGCTTGTCTAATCCACCAAGTAGCATAGGTTGAGAATTTATATCCACGCTTATATTCAAACTTATCAACCGCTTTCATAAGACCGATATTTCCTTCTTGAATAAGGTCAAGAAATGCTAAACCACGATTGGTATAGCGTTTAGCAATACTTACAACTAATCTTAAGTTTGACCTAGCCATCTTACCTTTTGCAGTATCGCTAATATTTTTACCACGCTTGATTTGCTCTAAAATCTCTTTTAATCTTTCTTTATCCATATCAAAGCAATTTTCACTAGCTTCTTTTGTCTGGAATAGCTTTTTAATCTCCATATAAGTGCTAACCATAGTATTTTCTAAAGCTAATTCTGTGATTTCTTCTTTACTTAAATTAGTAATATTATCTAAGATTTTTTTATGTCTTTCTTTTAATTCATCGCTAAACATAGGCAAACGATATTCTAAGCGTTTTAATTCTTTATCAAAATCTACATCACTTTTTAAAACCGTTTCCATAGATTTTACGATTTCATTAATTAGTTTAGAAGTTGGCCCTAAAGCTAATAATTTTTCTTTTAAAATATTCTTTTTGAAAGCAATATTTATATGATTTTGCAATTCATCTTTGCTAAGTTGCTCTTTGTGTGAGCTTTTTAACCATTCTTTTTTTGCCTTTTCTAAAGCTTTAAAGCTTTCAATTACTTTAATTGCTCTTTTATCTTCTTTTAAAGATTTTACAGGCTTTCTTTCTTCATCGCTATCATCTAATTCATCTTCTTCTAAATCTTCTTCATTTTCATCTTCATCATTATCAAAATTCTTAAACAATTCTTTCACACGACGCTCGCGATTAATTAAAGCATCTTTATAGTCTAATATAAAATCAATTAGATAAGGAACACTACAAAAAGCGTCAATTATAATATCTTCGCCAAGTTCAATTCTTTTGCTTATTTCAACTTCTTCTTCTTTGCTAAGCAAATCAATCTGACCCATCTCTCTTAAATACATTCTAACAGGGCTTTCACTTCTACTAATTTCGCTTAAATCATAATCTTTGCTTAAATCGCCTTCTAATTCATTTTCTCTTAATAATTCTCTTTGTTTTGCTCTTTCTTTTGCTTCTTTTAGATTTCTCATTTTAGCAATTTCTGCCGAGCTTAGAAGATTTACATTATATTCTTTTACTAAATTCTTAATAGTCTTTATATTTGCTGCTGTTGGAGCTTTTTTAAATAACTTAACTATCATCTCATAAGTTAAATAATCATCTGTATTGTCCTTAAACAAAACCTCTAATTCTTTATCTAAATCTGCCATTTTTGCTCCTTTTTGAAAAAACTTACATTATACAAAAGATTAATAAATTAAGCATTATTAAAAACTATTCTAACCAATTAATTAGGCTTTTATTTTTTGATTTTAAGTATTCATTACATTTTAAAAAATGTTGATTGTTAAAAAATTTACCCCTTGCAAGTGGGCTTGGATGAGCCGAGCTTAATATTAAATGCCTTTTAGTATTAATATATTTTGCATAATTATTTGCAAAACTCCCCCACAACATAAAGACTAAATTATCATAATCATTACTAATCCTTTGTATAACATAAAGGAAAAAATCTTCCCATAAATGCTTGTGAGAATTAGGTTTGCTCTTTTGCACGCTTAAACTTGCATTTAATAATGCCACGCCTTGTCTTGCTAAATAGCTCAAATCACTTTGTAAAAATACAGCTTCATTTGGATAATCATTTAAGATTTCTTTAAAAATATTTCTTAAACTAGGTGGAATTTTAATACTAGATGAAAACGCTAAACCATCAGCACTTCCATCGTGATATGGGTCTTGTCCTATAATCACTACTTTTGGAATTTCACATAATTTAAAGGCTTTAAATAAATCCTTTTTTTGTGGATAAATTATATTATTTTCATATTCGTAATCTAAAGCCTTTAAAAGCTCTTTACCATTAGCAGTAGCTAAATAATCATCTACTATATTTAGCACAAAAGCTCCTTCTATGTAATAAACTTAAGCCGTGAATTTTAATAGCTTCTATGTGAGTTTTGGTTCCATAGCCTTTATGAGATTTAAAATCATATAAATTATCATCTAAATTAGCCATAAAATTATCCCTACTAACCTTAGCTAAAATACTAGCAGCCATAACGCAAGGTTCTATCTCATCAGCATTTATTAGAGTTTTTATACCCATTCCATAATCAGTATTACCATCAAATAATAATTCATCTTTTTCAAAATGCTCTATAATTTCTCCTAAAGCTTTTTGATAAGCCGCTCTAATTCCATTTAAATCTATATATTCATTATCAACAAAAACTACTAAATAATCAGAGTTTTGCTTAATTATCTCATACAAATTCTCACGCTTTTTTGCACTTAGTTTTTTACTATCATTTAATTCGTTTATATTTATTTTTAGCTTACAAGCTGCAAGCACTAATGGACCCGCAAACGCTCCACGCCCAGCTTCGTCAATCCCAATCATTTAATTCCTTTGAAATTAGCCAAGTATTTAAAGTAAGTCCTATAAATCTAATTTCATCATTAACGAAATTAAATTGCTCGTTTAATGATAAAACTAAGATATTTTTAAGACCTAATTCTTTGGCTTTTTTGCTTAATTTTTTGCTTTTTAGTTTTATAAAATCTTTATTAGTAAAAGCTTCGCATAGTATTCCTAAACTAGCCGAACTAATAATAAAATTTATATCATCATCATAAAAAATCTCATCATAAACCATCAAAAGTTCATTAGCTATTAAATTCTCATAAGTTTTAGAAAAATCCTTTTTAAAACTAAGTGAGTTTTTCATTGAAAAATCATAAAAATAAGGCTTTTTTAGATTTTTTTTAATATGCTTTACCCAATGCAATAAAAATCTATCTTCTAAAGAATAAACGCATTTAAAAAAATCATTTTTTGCTATTTTTTTATGTTTTAAAAACTCACTAAAAAGACTTAAAATACTTGTTTGAACGCCTATTTTTAAAGCTAATTCTTTAAGAGTGATTATTTCGTTTTCGCTTAAATGCTGTTTTAAAATAGCTTGAGTATTTAAAGCAGCGTTAAGTGGGTCTAAATCCACATTGGCAGGATTTTGCCCTAATAATAAATAATTTGATAAATGCTCGCTAGGGCTATAATTTTTCTTTGAAAATGAAATAAATTCTTCATAATCTAAAAAATTAAGCCTTATTTTAATAAAGTCTTTATAAGAATAATTTTTATTAGAGCTTAATATATAACAACGCTCTAAATTTCCTAATTCAAATTCTAAAAAAGGCTCATTTATTATTAAATTTTTGATTTTATTTTTTTCTATGAAGCTTTTAAAATCAGCATTTATAAATCTTAAATCACTCATATTAATATAAGTAAATTCATCTAAATTATAAAATGCTAAAGATTTTTTACCACTAGAAATTGCCCCATAAATTAGGGCGAATCGTGGTAAGGTATCTAGTTTTCTTGGTTTTAAACCATCTTTGTTTATTTTAAATTGTAAAAAACTATCTAGGCTCATAGCTTAGGACTTGCGTCTAAAAACTCATTAGCCTTATCGCCGTATCTTTTGAAATTCTCTATAAACATTTTTGCTAATTTATCTCTTGTAGCTATGAAATCAGCTTCATTTTCCCAAGTTTTAATAGGATTTAATAATCTTTCATCAACCCCATCTAAGCTCTTTGGCACTGCTAAATTAAATACATCATAATTGTAATATTCACAATTTTGAATAGAGCCGTCTAAAATAGCGTTAATGCAAGACCTAGTTGCTTTTATACTCATTCTTTTACCAACGCCATAACTTCCACCGCTCCAACCGGTATTTACTAAATATACATTTACATTGTGTTTTTTAATCTTTTCGCCCAATAATTTCGCATAAACACTAGGACTAAGCGGCATAAATGGTTCGCCAAAACAAGCAGAAAATGTAGCAACAGGCTCTTTTATACCACGCTCAGTTCCCGCAACTTTTGCAGTATATCCACTTAAAAAATAATACATTGCTTGAGTGTTGTTTAGTTTTGATACAGGAGGTAAAACACCAAAAGCATCAGCACATAAGAAAATTATATTAGATGGATGACCTGCTTTTAAGCTTGGTTCGTGATTTTCAATATGCTCTATTGGATAGCTTACACGAGTGTTTTCTGTCTTACTAGCATCACAAAAATCAACTTCTTTAGTGCAAGTTATAACTACATTTTCAAGTAAAGCATTTCTCTTAATCGCTGCGTAAATTTCAGGCTCACTATTTGGGTCAAGATTAATACATTTTGCATAACAACCACCTTCGTAGTTAAACACACCATTATCATCCCAACCATGCTCATCATCACCTATTAAAGCACGATTTGCGTCTGTGCTAAGAGTAGTTTTACCTGTGCCACTAAGACCAAAGAATAAGCAAACATCTCCATCTTTACCAACATTCGCACTACAATGCATACTCATCTTACCTTGTAAAGGCAGCCAGTAATTCATCATAGAAAACACACCTTTTTTCATCTCGCCACCATACCAAGTGCCAAGAATTAATCCTATGTTATTTTCTATATCAAATCCTACGAATACATCGCTATTTAAATCTTGATATTTATACATTTCATTTTTTAATTTGCACGCATTTATGATTACAAAATCAGGTTTGAAGTCTTTAAGTTCTTCATCACTTGGGCGAATAAACATATTTTTAACAAAATGTGCTTGCCACGCAATTTCTGTTATAAATCTTATTTTTTTTCTACTATCAAGGCTAGCTCCACAAAATACATCCATAACATAAAGCTTTTTGCCATTTAAATATTCTTTTGCTCTTCTTAAATTATCATCAAAAATATCTTTAGTGCAAGCTCTATTTACATTGCCCCACGCTATATTTTCACTTGATGGATGAGAATTTACAAAATACTTATCCTTAGGGCTTCTACCCGTAAAAATACCTGTATCAACTGCAAATGTGTCATTTTGACAAACTTCACCTTCACGGCACTCTAACTCGTGAGCTCTTAACTCATCATAACTTAAATTGTAAAAAATCTTCTCCGGCTTTATGCCTAAATCTTCTAACATTTTTAACTCCTGTAAATAAAAATTGCCTAATTCTACTTTAAAAAACTTCCTAAGGGGTAAAAATTATTAATTAATATCAAAATTATTATAATTGGTGTTACAAATCTTAAAAAAATAAAATAAAACTTAGTTAAATTTTTGCCAAATATAGGTAAAAAGATTTTAAAGAATGAATATCTTTTCATTAAAAATCCAGCATAAATACTAGAAAACAACACTCCTAAAGGAAGCATTATATTACTTGTGAAAAAATCTAAAGCATCAAAAGTATTAAAGCTAAGCTTATTAGCCATTCCAAGAAGAGCTAAAATACCTATTATATAAACAAAAATTCCAATAATAATCAAAGCTTTTTTTCTACTCATTTTATTTTCAAGATAAAAAGTAAATGGCTCAATCATAGAAACAGCACTCGTAATTCCTGCAAAAAATAAAGCTATAAAAAAGCTAAATGATAAAATTTCGCCTAAAAAACCAAATTTTGAAAATAAAGTAGCAAGGCTAACAAATACAAGTCCTGCTCCACTCTCATTAGGATTTGCTCCGAATTTAAATACAAAAGTAAAAACAATAAGTCCCATCATAAGACCTATTAAAAGATTTATAAACACTACAAATAAACTTGATTTTAAAATATTAGTTTTTTCATCTAAACTAGCAGCATAAGTGCTAATACAACCTATCCCAAGACATAAAGTAAAAAGACTAAGTCCTAAAGCATCAAGCAAAGAATTAAGCCCTAATTTAGAAAAGTCAGGTTTAAATAAAAACTCACACGCATCTAAAAATCCATCTTGAGTAAAGCTAAAACCTAGCATTAATAAAAGTATTACAAATAATGCAGGCATTAAAATCACATTTAATTTCTCAATCCCATTAATTATCCCGCGACTAACTATATAAATAGTCATAAAAAAGCAAATGCTAAAGCAAATTATGCTAATAAATAAATTCTCGCTTATTGCATTATTAAAAAGCGTTCCTGCTTCATCTAAGGTATTAGGTAAAGAAAAACTTAAAAATATATAGTGAAATACTAAAGATAAAACCACTAAATAAAACGATAATACAAGTATGCCAGTAAGCATAAAAACTCCACCTATTTTGCATAATTTTGGCTTAAATCTAGCAAGGGTAAAATAACTTGTAGCTAAATCACTTTTAGTAATTTTTCCTAATGCAATTTCTGCTAAAAATAAAGATAAACCTAAGGTTAAACATAAGAATAAATAAAGTAAAACAAAGGCAGAACCACCATTAGTCCCAACCATTGTAGGAAATTTCCACGCATTTCCAAGTCCAACAGCACCACCCGCAAGAGCTAAAACAAAACCTACTTTAGAAAAAGTGCTCCTAGCTGAGCCAAAGTAAACTCCTCATAATAATCTCCTTTTTTAAAAAAATAAGCCAAAATAATAACCTAAAAGATAGCAAAATGCAAGGAAATTAAAAATTATTTGTATATTTTTAATAAAAATATTAATTTTAATGATATTTTAGGGTTAATTGCCTAAAACAATAAGATAAAATCTTTAAATAATTTCAAAACTAAGCAAAATAAAATAAGCCGTAAATGTCAATAAACCTACTAAAATCAATACAAATATGATAATTTTGAAAATATTCAAAACAAATTCCTTAGAATATAAATAATTTATTAAATTTTTAAATTGATAATGATTATAATACCCCCCCCCATTAACAAAAGTAAATAAATTAAAAATTTTTTGAAATATTTTTATATTGGAATTTAATTTAAAATAAGAACTTCAGGTTCTAAAAGTATATTAAATTGCTTCAAAACCTCATCTTGTGCTAGTTTTATCAAATACAATGCGTCTTCAAAACTAGCTTTATTAAAATTTATTAAGAAATTTGCGTGCATTTCGCTAATCTTTGCACCGCCTTTTACCTTGCCTTTAAGCCCTGCTTTATCAATCAATGCTCCTGCGCTAAAGCCTTGTGGGTTTTTAAAAATACTACCAAAACTAGCACCTTTTGGCTGATTTTCTCGCATTTTGCTAAATTGCTCTACTAATTCAAGGCTAAAACCTTTGTTTAATCTAAGCCTAATAGCATAAATTGTGCCTTTTATATCACTATTTCTATAAGTAAAATTTGGCTTAATCCATTCATTATCAACATTTACTTCTAAAATATAATTTTTTATTTCAAATTCTTTCATTCCTGCATTCATTTTAGTAATGCCGCCCATTTGTCCTGGTAGGTGTGATAAGAATTCTAAACCTGTTAGATTGTTTTTCTTACAATAATTAAATAATTTATATGAGCTAGTTCTAGCCCCTATTTCTAAATAATCATTATATTCTTTAATATATTCGTATTTTTTGCCTAAAATTGCAAGATTTTTAGGCTGATTGATTAGCAAATTACTAGCATTTCCAATGACTAAATAATCGTGTTTAATCATCTCATCAATTACTTTTACTTCACAATTTGCGCCGATTTTTACGCTTGAGTATTTTGAAAAATCAATTATCATAATCGCCTTGAATGCTTAGCAATTCAAAATAATCTTTTTGCAATTGTGCATTGGTTTTATTAAGCTCGTATATTTGATTTTTTAGCTTTTCTATCCTTGTATCTAGCATCATAGTTGTCTCTATTGATGATTTAGAAAACAATATCGCAAAAAGCCCAAAAAATAAAATAAATACATAAAGGGCAATTTCTAAAATGCCCTTTGTAAAAATCTTTAAATTAGACTTTTTATAATTATGATTGTCTAATAATTCTTGCATTAAAATCCTGCTTCAATTTCAAGCAATCTATTATATTTAGCTGTTCTTTCTCCCCTTGCAGGAGCACCTGTTTTAATATACTTGCAAACTAATGAAAAATCAGCTATGAAATTATCTTCACTCTCCCCACTTCTATGGCTCATTATAGTATTGTAGCCATTTGCGTGAGCTAGTTTAATAGCGTCTATTGTTTGAGAGATTGAGCCGATTTGATTAGGCTTGATTAAAATCGCATTTGCCATACCTTCATCAATGCCTTTTTGTAATAATTTAACATTAGTTACAAATAAATCATCTCCTACTAATTGTGTTCTTGAGCCGATTTTTTTAGTTAAATTAACCCAGCCTTCATAATCTTGCTCTGCAAGTGCATCTTCTATGCTTAAAATAGGATATTTTAATAATTTTTCATACTCATTAATCATCTCATCGCTGCTTAGCTTTTTGCCCTCATAATCATATTTTCCATCACTATAAAGCTCACTTGCTGCAACATCTAATGCTAGATTGATTTTGCCACTAAAACCTGCTTTATTAATAGCTTCTAACAATAATTCAATAGCTTCTTCATTGCTTCTTAAATTAGGTGCAAATCCACCTTCATCTCCTAATGCTGTGCTTAAGCCTTTTTTCTTTAAAATATCTTTTAAAGTATGATAAGTAATTGCACTTGAGAATAATTTTTCTTTAAAAGTATCAAAACCCGTTGGAAGCAACATAAACTCTTGAATATCTATATTATTATCAGCATGAGCTCCACCATTTAATACATTTAGCATAGGTGTAGGAAGTGCGTTAAACTCTCCACATAAATATCTATATAATGGTAAATTACTAGCATTTGCTCCTGCTTTTGCAACTGCCATTGAAATTCCTAAAACTGCATTAGCACCTAAGCTAGAATAATTACTCGTGCCATCAACTGCTAATAAATGCTCATCAATTTCTCTTTGATTAAATACGCATTTGCCTATAAGTCCAGCTGCAACATGCTTAGCATTATTTACTGCTTTACTTACGCTTTTACCGAAGAAATAGCTCCCACCATCTCTTAATTCTAAAGCTTCATTAATCCCTGTGCTAGCACCACTTGGAACTATTGCTTCGCCACTAATACCATTTTCTAAAACTACTTTAACCTTAACGCTAGGATTACCCCTGCTATCTAGCACTTCAAGTGCATCAATCTTCGCTATTTTCACCAACTTCTCCTTCTAATGTAATATCATCGCCTATACTAGCTTTGATTTTTTCTGCAATTTCATTTGCTATTTCTTTGTTTTCTTTTAAGAAAATTTTAGCATTTTCTCTACCTTGACCTAGTTTATTACCACCATAGCTAAGCCAAGCACCACTTTTATCTACAATATCAAGCTTAATACCATAATCAATTAATTCGCCTTCGTAGCTAATGCCTTCTCCATACATAATATCAAATTCTGCTGTTTTAAATGGAGGTGCAACTTTATTTTTAACTATTTTTGCTTTTGTTCTATTTCCAATAGGCTCTTCGCCTTGTTTTAATGTAGCGGTTTTTCTAATATCAATTCTTACACTTGCATAGAACTTAAGTGCATTTCCACCCGTTGTTGTCTCTGGGCTTCCATAACCTGTTTGACCTATTTTCATACGAATTTGATTTATGAAAATTACCATTGAGTTCATCTTGCTAACTACTGAAGTAAGTTTTCTTAAAGCTTGGCTCATAAGTCTTGCTTGAAGACCTACATGAGTATCTCCCATCTCTCCATCAATTTCAGCCTTAGGAGTAAGTGCAGCAACACTATCTACTACTATAAGCTCTACCGCTCCACTACTTGCTAAGCGTTCTACAATCTCTAATGCTTCTTCTCCGCAACTTGGTTGAGATACTAAAACATCATCAATATTTACGCCTAAATTCTTAGCATACACAGGGTCAAGTGCGTGTTCAGCGTCAATAAAAGCACAAGTATAACCCATCTTTTGAGCTTGAGCTACGATTTGAAGTGTTAGCGTTGTCTTACCACTACTTTCTGGCCCATAAATCTCTACTATTCTTCCTTTAGGAACTCCACCAATTCCAAGTGCAATATCTAGCCCAAGTGAGCCTGTAGAAATTGGCTCAGCCTTTACAATAGGCTTATCTCCAAATCTAACAATAGCACCTTCTCCACAAGCTTTATTAATGCCTTTTAATGCAGCTTCAAGGGCTTTTGCCTTATCTTCAATTACTGCTGTTTCTTTTGCTTTTGCCATACCTTTCCTTTTTTTAATTTCTTAATTTGATTTTTAACCTAAGATTATAAATAAATAAGAATATTGCAATAAACATAGCTATTAAAAATGCGTCTCTTGGATGATGAAGATTGAAAATATGTTCTAATAATTCATCTATTAATGGACTAGAAAATTGTCCGCTAAATGTCGCAATACTAGCTAATGCCATATTTGTAGCTAGGTTTTGTTTTTTACTTCTAGTGCTAATTTGCGAAAACAAAAATGGTAAGCTAAAGCCAACTGCAAGACCATTTAAAATAGCTGCAATTATTCCTATTATTAGCATTAAATTAATTCCTGCGATTTCTATATGTTCGCTAAATCTTATAGCAAAAAGTAAAAAGGCTAAAATATAAATAAATGCTCCTAAGATTTTGATTTTTGTTCTAATTTTTTTAACAACTTTATGTAAATTCATAGAAGCAATTGCACCAAACAAGCCATTAAATCCCATAATTACACCAATAAAACTTGCGCTAATAATTTGCTCTTTTTGATAAATTATTGAAAAATTATTCGTAAAATTAAAAAACAAAACTTGGACTAAAAATAAATTAATATAAATTCCACTAAGATTTTTTATATTTCTTAAATCTATTTTCTTTTTCTTCTCCGCTATTTTTATATTAGGTAAAAAAATCATATTTAAAACAAATAAAACCAAAGCAAAAAGATATATTAAAAAGCTATATTGCCAAGAAATTGACGCTAAAAAGCCAGAAAAACTAACGGTAATAACTGCTCCTAATTGATTACACATTGCACTAAGTCCCATTAGTTTTCCTTGCTCTTCTTTTTTAAATAAAAAGCCAAGTAAAGAAACACTTAATGGCATTAAAAAGCCAGTGCCTAAGCCTAAAATCGCTCTAAACACCAAAACCTGAATTATGTCATCTAAGAAAAACGGAGCAACCCCGCCAACTATAAACAATATAAAACCTATAAAAGCAAGTTGCTTAACGCTTAAATAATTTGCTAATTTTGCAAAAATTAAGCTTGAAAAGATAATAAAAAGTGAAGGTAAAGTAATAATTAATTTAATAAGTAATTCACTATCATTTGAAAAATGCTTAGCAATAAGTCCTAAAGCAGGTGCAACGGCAGCTCCACCTGTAACGGTTGCTAAGGAAATACTTAAAATTGAGATTTTTAGCATATTCATTGAAGTTTCCTTAAGATTTATATAAAAAAACTATAATGAAAAAAATCAAATTAAAGGCAAATAATGAGAATTACACTACTTAATTACACCCCACTAAATATCTGTTCTCACGCTATGAGAACTTGTTGGCAAAGCTTTGATAAAGGCGATAACGGAGGAGAAAAAGATTGCGAACTAATAAATCGTATCGGAAATATTTATAAGCACTCTAGCACGCTTGAACATTTAAATTATAATTTTTATATTCAAGGTATTTCAAGAGCTTGTTTGCAAGAATTAGCAAGACATCGCCACGCAAGTTTATCAGTAAAAAGCACTAGATATACTCTAAAAGAACTAAGAAATGAAAGTGAGTTTAAGGAATTTGATTTTGCTAATGCACAAAAATATATTGTGCTAACTGGAAATCGCTTGGTTGATAATGCTAGTATTTGTGCTTTAGAAAAACTAAGAATTATTTTAAATACCGAAGGAATGACACAAGATATTGCCAAATATGCCTTGCCAGAATGTTATAAAACCGAGCTTACTTGGAGTATAAATGCAAGAGCTTTACAAAATTTCTTAACTCTTAGAACTAGTAAAGCTGCACTTAAAGAGATTAGAGAGCTAGCTTACAATATTTATGAAGCTTTACCCGAAGAGCATAAATTCATTTTTAAAGGTTGCTTAAATGAAGCAAATTAGCCTAGCTCATAGCCCTGATGCTGATGATATTTTTATGTATGCGGCAATTCGCTATGGTTGGATAAGTTCGGAGTTTGATTATACTAGCGTTGCTGATGATATAGAAACACTAAATAAAGCAAGTTTAAATAATATTTATGATGTTTGTGCAATTTCTTTTGCTGTGTATCCTAAAATTCAAAGCGAATATGCCTTGCTAAGATGTGCTACTAGTTTTGGCAATGGCTATGGTCCAAAACTAATCACTCTAAAAGATAAGATTTTAAAACCTAATTTTAAAGTGGCTTTAAGTGGGGAAAATACCACAAATGCTTTAATTTTTAAACTAGCATATCCTAATGCAAGAATTACTTATATGAACTTTTTAGATATAGAAAAAGCTGTTTTAGATGGTAGTGTAGATGCTGGGGTGTTAATACATGAGAGTATTCTTAATTTTAGTGATAAATTAAGAGTTGAGCGTGAGATTTGGGATATTTGGGCGGAGTTTTGCAAGGCTGAATGTGGCGAAGTGCTTACCTTACCACTTGGTGGAATGGCAATACGCCGCTCTTTAATGCTAAGTGATGCAATTAAAATTGAAAATGAGCTAACTCGTGCAGTAAAAGTCGCTACTCAAAATAAAGCTTTATTAAGTCGTATATTGCTTGGCAAAAACGAAGTGAGGGTAAATGAAGATGAGCTTAATAAATATCTAAGTCTTTATGCAAACGATGATAGTATTAGCCTAAAAGATGAGCAAATAAAATCACTTGAAGTATTGTTTAAATTAGGTGAGCGAGTTGGCTTTAGTCCTTGTGATGTAAGGCTTAATCTAATTCCAAGCGAATACGAAAGCTTAAGAAATTCATGAAAAATCTTTTAATAATAGTAGATTTTCAAAATGATTTTGTAACAGGCTCTTTAGGGTTTTTAAAGGCACAGAATTTAGAAAATATCATCTTAGAAAAATATGAAAAATATCTTAAAAATAATGATGAGATAATCTTTACTATTGATACACATAATGATGATTATTTAGACACTATAGAAGGGCAAAATCTACCTATTAAACATTGTATTAAAGGCACAAATGGGATAGAAGTTTATGGAAAATTAAATGAGTTTTCTAAAAATCATTTATGCTTTTATAAAAATACTTTTGGCTCAATTGAACTTGGAAATTATCTAAGCAATAAAAATTATAAAAATATTGAAATAGTTGGACTTGTAAGTAATATTTGTGTCTTATCAAATGCAGTGATTGCAAAATCTGCACTTCCTAATGCAAATATTTTTATAGATAAAGACGCAACCGCTAGTTATGATGAAGACTTGCACCAAAAAGCTTTAGATATTTTAAAAAGTCTTCATATAAATATTATTTAAAAAATACCTAATTCAAATTCTAAAATTGAATTTGAATTAAATCATATTAATTTATGCTAATTTATCTAGCGTTTTATTCTTTAGCAAATCTTTTACTATATCAGCACTATCGTGAGTAAAATCACCTAAAAACTCATCGCTTTTTGCCATTTTCTCATCTATATAAGTCTTATCAACATTTAAAAAATTAGCGTAATGCTCGTTAGCTTTATCACTAGCTTTGTTAAATTGCTCTAAAAGTTGAGGATTTTGCAATGAATTTGGGTCAATGTTTAAGATTTCAAGTTTATCTAAATCAGCCTTACTAAGTGCTTTTACCCCGTTTGTATTAATTGTATTTTTAATCCTTGTTAGGCTTGATAGTGCGTTTGCGATTTCTTGCTTTTTCTTTGCTTCTTCATCATCAACATTAGTGCTTTTTATTTCATTTGATGCTAGATTTACATTTTGAGTGCTTGTATTTTGTGTGTTTAGGTTTTGTGGGTTTTTATTAGCTGCAAATTCTTCGCTCTCACCTAAAGTTATCGTATCATCAAAATCACTATTTGATAATATTGTTTGATTTAATGCTTCATCAATATTTTTAGGCACAGAATCTAAAATCGTAGTATTATCAGCTAAAAAACGCTCAATTTTTTGATAGCTTTGATAATTTTGCGGATTTGTTCCATCTAAACTAAACTTAGCTACTACATTAAGCTCTAATAATTCATCTTTATTTAAAAAATCATTATTGTTTTTATTAGCAGCTACATATCCCCTAGCATAAGCAATGTCACTAAACCAACCACTTATATATTTTTCTGCATTACCATTTAAAATAATACTGCCATCTTCACGCTTATAAAAGTCTTTGCTATCAAAATGGCTTTTTAATTTATCTAAACTCTCATCACTAATACTTGCAGAACTTATGCCATTTTTACTTTCAAAATAGATTTTATTGCCACTATTATTGCCTGTTTTTATATCATCAATTTTATTATTTTTGATATTTTCATCAATTTGTTTTAATTCGCTTTCACTCTTTACTCCACCAAAACTCTCGCCCATTTTATGATAAGTATTATTATAAATATTAGATAAATTAACTTGCATTAAATCTCCTTTTTAAATAATTAATTTTCGTTTAATTTTATTTAATGATACTTAAAAATTTTTGAAAATTATTACAATAATTACTTATATATTTATATTAAATTTCATTCTTTAAACAAAATGAAAATTCTTTAGCAAAAAAGTTTATATTGATATTTCCTTTTTCACAAGGAGTGATTATTTTGCAATTTTGATAACAAGGCAAAATCCCATAAAATTCTAATACTTTAAAATTATCATTACGAACACTAATTTCATTAATGCCTTGTGATTTTAGCTCTTTTGCTAATTCTTTATTTAAATGATAATTTTTAGCAAAATGCTCGTTTTCATCAACAAATCTATATAAAAATGGATTAAATATCACAAATAAAAAGCTAATCACTAAAGAAATTAATACAAAAAATAATATCACATTATGTTTTGCTCTAAATTGTGGTAAATGCACTTTAAAAGAAGTTAAAAAATTAGCAATTATTAAAGGTATAGCAGGTAGTAAAAATGGTAAAAACTCGGCAATTTCTGGCTTTTGTCTAAATGATAATAATAAGCATATTATAAAAGCACTCGCACTTATACAATATAACAAGTCCTTTTTACCCTTAAAACTAATATAATAAATCGTATAGAAAAAATACAAAAATAAAGGCGGAGAAAACACAGCCGACATAATAGCAAGTGAGTCTAAAAAATACCCCCTAGGTCTGCCTGAAAAATCATATCCATAAATTATAAAAGTAGCAAACATTAGTAAAATTGATAAAATTAATAACTTTGATAATCTATTAAAATAAGCATAAAAAATACAAGCAATATATAATGAAATCATAGCTTTATCAATATAAATACAAGCAATCAATACTCCATAAAATATATAAAATTGCCTTTTTATAGCAAGATATACAAGAAGTAATGAAGTAAATATAATAATTCCTGCAGGATTAATTAGTAATGCTGAAGCAAGGCTTCCTGGAGTAAGATTAAAGATAATATTAGATATATAGGCGTTATTTTTAAGGTATTTAATTGATATTTTATATAGCAAAATATTGCTTAAAATATGCAAGATTATATAAGCAAATCTTATATTTTCATTGCCAAAAACACTTAAGGCAAAATTAGCAAAAAGCCCATTAAAACTATTTGAGCTAAGCTCGTTTAATTCATAAGGGCTAATACTTAAAAAGCTGTTTTGCCACAATAAAACGCATAAATCAATTAATAAAATAACGCCTAATTTATAATTCATCTAATTCCTATTTTAAATTCTCAAGCTCAAGCATTAAATTAAGCCACAATTTAACACCATTTTCTAAGGCATTTTTATTTAAACTCATTTCAGGATGATGAAGTCCAGGAGCACAATCAACTCCTAAGCCCATAAATGCTGATGGAATGCCTAATTTAATAGGATAGAAGAAAAAGTCTTCCCCACCAGGTGTAAATTGCTCTTTGATTAAATTCTCTTCTCCTAAAGTATTGCTTATAACTTTTTCGCAAATCTTAGCTAAATCTTTGTTAATTACAGCTGCGGGAATATTGATTAAGTATTCAAAACTCACCTTAGCATCATAAGCATTTGCTATATTTGTTATGATTTTTTCAAGTTTTTCTTTCATCTCTTGCATACTATCATTATATTGAGCTCTTAAATCAAATACCAAAATAGCTTCGCTAGGAATTGAATTAGTAACCCCACTATCACATATAAATCTAGTTGCTTTTATACTACTTGGTTTATTTGGGTCTATATAAATTTTTCTCGCAGCATCAATAATGCTAACACCTACATCAATTGCGTTAATTCCTAAATGTGGTCTTGCTCCGTGAGCTGCTTTGCCTTTAATAGTAATTTTTATAGCTGAACTTGCTGCATAATACATTGAAGCTATTGCTTTAGGACTTGGGCATTCTTGAATTGGGCGAATATGCATTCCAAAAATAGAGTTTAAACCTTCACAAGCTCCTAATTCTATCATCTTTAAAGCTCCACTGCCTAATTCTTCAGCAGGTTGGAATATAAATCTTATTTTGTTATTTTTAATGATATTTTGCTTTTTTGCCATTAAAGCTGCACTAAGTAGCATAGACATATGTGCATCATGCCCACAAGTATGCCTTGCACAAGCTTTATCATCAATTATATGACCTAAAGCATCAATATCAGCCCTAAGTCCAATTATCTTGCTACCACTTCCTAACTCCGTATAAAAACCTGTATCTCCTATATTAGTTATACTAAAACCTGCATTTTTAAGAGTAGTTTTTAAATACTCACTCGTTTTAAATTCTTTAAATCCAAGCTCTGGAATTTCGTGTAAATACTCATAATGTTTGATAACTTCCATATTAACTCCTTTAAAAAATATAAATACTAATAACTATTTCTTATTGTTTTCTTAAAAAATATTGTAGAATAAAAACTTTATTTTATTTAAAAGGAGTAGTATGCAAAAAGCTACAGAATTTGAAGTAGGAAAAGTAAAACCTAGTGCTTATCTTGCTTTAATATTTTTAATCTTATTTTTTTCAGGACTTTTAGCAGGACATGATATGCTAAAGGCTTTTGATTTTTCTACTTTAACAGGTGGTTTTGGTAAAATCCCAAAAATCTTAGATGAAGCTAATATAAAAGCTACGACTTTCATAGGAGATGGTGGAAGTGGTGCTAGGGCTGGATTTTTATTTGCATTTAGCTTAATTCCTGCTGTAATGCTTGCACTTGGAGTAATTGAAGTAATGGAGCATTATGGAGCTATTAAGGCTGCTCAAAAATTATTAAATCCTATTTTAAAACCTATTTTAGGAGTTCCTGGATTATGTGGGCTTATATTAATTACTGATTTACAAAGCACAGATGCAGGTGCTGCTATGAGTAAAGAAGCAAGGGATAAAAATTATATAAACGATAAAGATTTAGTAGTAATTTGCGCTTGGCAATATAGTGGGGCTGGTATGATTAATAACTTTTTTGCAATAGGTTCAGCATTATTAGGACATTTAGTATGCTTACCAATAATTCCACTTGTATTAATGCTAATTATGAAATTCGTAGGAGCTATTTTTGTAAGAATAGTTTTAAATACATTTTATAAAAAGGATTTTGAATGAATAATGAGAGCAAAAACCCATTAGATATTTTTATAGTAGGTGCTAAAAAAGGTTTTAATATCGCTTTATATAATCTAATTCCTAATGTTTTAATGGCTTATGTAATAGCTGAAATGTTAAAAATCTTAGGAGTTATGAAATTCTTAGGAGATTATTGTGGCGTTATTATGAATATTTTTGGCTTACCAGGAGAAGCAATTACTATACTTTTATCAGCGTGGCTTAGCACTTCGGCTGGAGTTGGAATTGCTGTTAATTTATATGCAAATGGGGTTATTGATAATATTGGAGTTAGCATAGTTTTACCTGCTATATTTTTAATGGGAGCTCAACTTCAGTATTTAGGAAGATTATTAGCTGTTGCAGGAGTTGCTAAAAAATACTGGATACTACTAATAATAACAAGTATTTTAAATGCTTTTATTTGTATGTTTATGATGAAAATTGTTGTTAGTTTGTAAAAGAGTTCAGGATTGCTCCTGAACTTAAGAATTATTTTAAAGTTACGATATAAGCAGCTAATGCTTTCATATCATCATCGCTAAGATTTTTAACTTGTAATTCCATAGTTTTCTTAGCTTTTCCACCAAATGTTCCAGCTTTATAACCTTGTAAAGCTTCTAAAATTGTTTTTTCATCTAAAGTATTGATGATAATTTCTGCACCTGGAGCTTTTTTCTCAGCTGCTTTACCATGACAGGCAATACATTTTTTAAATAATGTAGCTCCATCGTTAGCCATTGCTGCAGTGCTTAATAAAGATAATGCTGCTAAACTTAATAATACTTTTTTCATTTTGTCTCCTTTTTTTAAAAATGAGTGAAATTGTATTTATTTTTGATAAACAAACCAAAATTAATTTAATATTTAGAATTTATTTAAATTAATAATTATTTTCATATTATTTTTCTTACTTATTTTTTGTAATATTTTCAATATTTTTTAATTAGGATAACTTATGCAAGATTTACCTTTGGTGTATGTTTTAGAAGATGATTTAAGCATTAATAACTTAATAAAATATGCTTTAGAAAGCAGTGGTTTTAAAGTCATTAGTTTAATTAATGCAAAAGAGCTTTTTAGCGAATTAAACAATCAAATTCCACATATTTTAGTGCTTGATATTATGCTACCTTGCGAAGATGGTTTTAGTATCCTAAAAAAAATAAAATCTAATGAAAAAACAAAAGCTATTGAAGTAATTTTACTAAGTGCGTTAAATCAAGAAAACGATAAAGTAAAAGGTCTTGATTTAGGAGCAAGTGATTATATTACTAAGCCTTTTTCTATTTTAGAATTCCTAGCAAGAATTAGAAATATTTTAAGAAGAATTGATTGTAATAATGAAATCATTTTTAAAGATTTAAAAATTAACCTAAAAACTAGAATAGTAAGCATTAATGAAGAAGAAATAAACCTTACTTTAAAAGAATTTGAATTACTTACAAAACTCATTAAAAACCAAAACATTTGCCTTAAAAAAGAAGATTTATTAAAAGAAATTTGGGGAGCAAATATTTCAAGTAGGACTTTAGATATACATATAAATACTTTAAGAAATAAATTAAAAGATTATGCAAAATACATAATAACAATTCGTGGAGTAGGATATAAAATAGCTTATGAGAACTAGGATATTTTTTGCTATATTTTTTGTTTCATTTTTTGTTTTGATACTATTACAAGCAGCGATTTTTAGCGTTTTTGATAATATTTATTTTATAAATCTTGATTTTAAAATAGAAATTTTTAAAACAATATTTTTAGTATTTTTACTAATAACATTACTTAGCTTAACTCTTGCATATTTTATAAGCAAAAGCATAGTAAAACCATTATACGAACTTGACATAAACGAGCTTGATAAATCATTTCAATACAATGAATTAAAGACTTTTTTATCTCAAGTAAAAGAACATAATAAACAATTTAAAAAGATAAGAGCTGAGTTTAGTGCAAATGTTACTCACGAGTTAAAAACTCCACTTACTTCAATAATGTTAAGCTCTGAAATGCTTAAAAATAATCTAGTAAAAAAAGAAGATGAAAAGCAATTCATAGATACAATTTACAATCAATCAAGTGCTTTACTTGAGATGATTGATGAGATTATTAAATTATCATTTTTAGATGAAGTTAATAATTTTGAGATGACAAATGTAAATATAAGCAATGTTTTAAGTCAAATTATTAAAGAATTAGATTTTAAAATCCGTGAAAAAAATATAAAAATACTTATGAATATAGATGAGTTTATATTTTTTTCCAATCAAAAACTAATAAAAACTATGCTTTATAATATAATTGATAATGCGATTAAATATAATATAGATAATGGCAAAATAATTATTAGTTTAAATATAAACAAAAAACACATAGTTTTATCCATAAAAGACACTGGTATAGGCATTAGCAAGGATATTCAAAATAGAATATATGAGAGATTTTTTAGACAAGAAATAAGCAGAAACAAGCAAATAAAAGGCACAGGTTTAGGACTTTCAATAGTAAAAAAGATAGCTAGAATACATAAAATTAAAATAATGTTAAATTCCGAGCTAAATAAAGGGAGTGAATTTTTACTACTATTTAAAAATACAAAACACAAAGATTAAGTTTTAATTAATTCTTAATATCTATAATCTTTCATTTAAGCAATTACTTTTAAAGGAAAATCTATGAAATTAACTAACAAAATACCACTATTAGTAAGCATTCCATTAGTTATTTGTTTTATTCTATTAGGGTTGCTAAATTATAACAGTTCTAAAAATGACGCTGTAAATTATTCTAATTTAGGTAAACAAAAAACACTTGAAGCTACAATGCTCTATGTAGATTCATATTTCTCTGGTAAGATGAATTTTTTAACAAAATTTGCTAAAGCTATTGAAGAAGTTAATATTGATACAGATGAAGATATGATTTTAAGAAGACTAAATTTATTATATTCTCCATCAGGACTTAATGCTTTATATTTTGCTAAGGTTAAAGATGGCAAAACATTCTATAAGGGTAATGAAGAAGCAGCACATATAATTAAGGATTTTGATGCTAGGGAACGTAATTGGTTTAAAGAAGCTTTAGTTGATAAAGTTGTAAATTTAAGTGACGATATTTATTATGATGATAGATTAAAGACAGTTATAGCGACAATTTATGCTCCGGTTATGCAAAATGGAAAAATTATTGGAGTAATTGGCGGAGACTTAACTCTAAAACCATTAAAAGATAGTGTATTAAAACTAAAATACTCAGCTACAAATGCGATATTTGCATTTGATACACACAATCAATTTACTTTACATATAAATCCAAAGTATGAATTAAAACAAAATCCTGTTATAGACACAATTAAACAAGAATTGTCTAAAGCACAAGATTATAACGGGTTTAAAACTATTGAATACAATTTTGAAAACCATGATAAAAATGCAGTTTGTACAACTTATGATAAATTAAATTGGACAATTTGTAGCACTAATGAAAACAAAGATTTTGATGAAAATTTAAATAATTTATTAAAACAAAACCTAACAATGTTTATCATCTCATTGCTAATAATTTCAGCTATTTTATATTTATTAATCAAGCAATCTTTACGCCCACTTGAAATCATTCAAAAAGGCTTAAGAGAAGTATTCGCACTAATAAATCACGAAAGAAAAACAGCAAGTAAGATTGATTTAAATTCTAAAGATGAG
>NZ_JACGAU010000023.1:0-25304 GCF_020137595.1 Campylobacter sp. RM12640 | reverse complement strand
GTTGCTTCATCAAAAATTATTATTTCAGGATTTTTATAAAACGCTCTTGCAAGTGCTAGGCGTTGTCTTTGACCGCCGCTAAAATTATTACCTTTTTCACTTAGTTTAGTATAAATTCCATCAGGCATAATACTTATAAAATCATAAGCATTTGCAAGTTTTAAAGCATTAATAACTCTTTCTTCATCAAATTCATTTGCATAAGCAATATTATTTGCAATAGTATCGCTAAATAAATAAATATTTTGTGTAACTATTGCTATTTTTTCTCTTAAGCTATCTAGTGAATAATTTTTATAATTGTTATTATTTATTTTAATTTCTCCAGAATTTAGCTCATAAAATCTTAAAATAGTATTTACTAAAGAGCTTTTTCCACTACCACTTCTTCCTATAATTGCGGTGATTTCGCCTTTTTTAAACTCTATACTAACATTATCTAAAGCTAATTTATTATCGTATTTTAAACTAGCATTTTGTAATTTTAGGCTTTTAATTTCTTGATTTAAATTCTCATCTCCACCTTTAATCTCTGGCTCAAGGTCAAGTAAATAAAAAGTCCTTGTGCTAGCTGCTAGGTTTGTTTGAAGACTTGCATAAAGACTTGTAATTCTTTTAACAGGAGTATATATTAAAAATAAAGCCGTTAAAAATGAGAAAAAATTGCCTATTTGCATAGAGCCATTTATAACTTCCATTCCACCTATTATTATAGTTGCCGATACGCCTAAAGCACCAAAAGTTTCCATAATAGGGCTTGTAAAGGCATTTATTTTAGTTCCACGATAGATTAATTTCGCTACATTTTCATTGCTATTTTTGTATTTTTCTAGTTCTAATTTTTCAGCATTTGATGATTTAACTAGCTCAATATTGCCTAAAATCTCATTTAGTCTTGAAGTAAGTTCGGCATAATTTTGTTGTGTTGCTATTCCTATGCTTTTTAATTTTTTTATGAAATATCTAATAGGAAGCATAGCAGCAGGTAAGATAATAAATGCAAAAAAAGCTAATTTTGGGCTTTGAGAAATCACTACATAAAGTAAGCCTAAGGTTGTAATTATTTCTCTTGTAATATCAGGAATGAAATTAGTAAGCACATTTTGAAGACTTCCAATATCATTTAATGAGCGTGATATTAGCTCTCCACTAGGGTGTTTTTGAAAGAATTTCATATCCATTACTATGATTTTTTTTAGGATTTTTTGCCTTAGTCTTTTTGTAATTTCTATACCTATAAAACCCATATTAATTGTTTGCATATAAAGACCTAAATTCTTTATAAAATATAAAGCAAACACACCTAAAGGTAAGATATATAATAATGTTACATCTTTTTCTACAAAGATTTTATTTAAAATCGGTTCAATAATCTTAGCACTACCAGCAGTTCCAGCTGAAGCTAAAATCATACCTATTATTGCTAGAAAAAATCTTATTTTATAATCTTTAAAATAGTGCTTAAACCTTTTTAATACATAAGATAATTTTAATTGGGATACATTTTGATTTTCTATTTCTTTTAAATTCATAAAATCTCCCAATCAACACCATTAGCGCTATCTTGAATGCTTACGCCTAAATTACTTAATTCATTTCTAATACTATCGGCTTTTGCGTAATCTTTATTTTTTTTAGCTTCATTTCTTTCATCAATTAATTTTAGAATTTGAATACGGAATTTCTCATCACAATTTTGTAAATATTCATTAGGATTAATCACTCCAACTCCTAATAATTCAACAATAGCTAAAAACTCATTTTTAAGCTCATCATTAGCTTTTATAGTATTTGCATAATTTACCCATTCATCTACAATTGCAAGTGCTTTTGAAGTATTTAAATCATCGCTTAAAGCTTCAATTAGTTTTGATTTTAGCTCACTATTAGGTGCTATTGTTTTTAAATCTAGCTCATTTAAATTAAGCTTTTTTTTCACTCTAAATATTTTATCAAGGCGTTTTTTAGAAGCTTTTAAATCAGTAATTGTGTAATTAAAATCTTGTCTATAATGAGTGCTTAGTAAATAAAATCTAAGTGTTTCTCCGCTAAATTCTTTTAAAGCGTCTTTTACAAAAAAGCTATTATTTAGACTTTTACTCATTTTTTCGTTATTAATATTTACAAAGCCATTATGTAGCCAAAAAGTAGCTAGTTCGTTTTTAGTTGCTAAACGACATTGACAAGCTTCGTTTTCGTGATGTGGAAACAACAAATCAGCTCCACCACAATGAATGTGTAATTTAGGAAAAATATCTAAAATCATACAAACACATTCAGTATGCCAACCAGGACGACCTGTGCCAAAACTTGCTTTATAATAATTATCATCAAATTTCCATAATACAAAATCACTTGCATTCTTTTTATCTACTTCATTTTCAAGTCTTGAGATAGTATCATCTTGAGGTTTGTTTGAAATACTTAAATAAAGTTTATCTAAACTTGTATTTAAATATATTCCATCATCTAATCTATAAGCATATTTTAATTCAAGCAATTTTTCAATAAAACTAATCATTTGATTAATATATTCAGTTGCTCTTGGGCTAATATCAGGCTCTAAAACATTTAAAGCTTTCATATCAGCTTCATAACTTTTAATATAAGTTTCGCTAATTTCAGCTAGACTTTTGCCACTTTCATTCATTTTTTTGATTAATTTATCATCAATATCTGTGTAGTTTTTTGCTAATTTTACTTCAAAACCATTTGCTTTAATTACTCTTTTTAATAAATCAAAACTTATGCTTGACCTTGCATGGCCTAAATGTGCGTCATCATAAACGGTTGGACCGCAAACATATATATTTATACATTCATTTTTATATGTAAATTCTTCTTTTTTTCTAGTTTGTGAGTTAAAAAATTGCATTTAAAAATCCTTTTAAATATATTAAAACATAAGCAAATATTACACTAATAAAGATAATTCCTAAGCAAACGCTAGGTCTTAAAATACTAAAAAATCTAGCATAAGAAAATACAAAAAGATAAGCAAGTAGTATAAACCAAGCAGAAATATTAGCACTTATACAAAACGCTAAAATACCAAAATCTTTTATCAAACATAAACTTGCAATTATACTTATAAAACAAGACATTATTGAAATCTTAGCAGCAATTGAGTGTAAATAATTTGCATTTATCCAAGCTAAAAATAATTTTGAAATTCCAAGTGGAACTATACATAATATATAAAGCCTTAAGACTTTAGCACATTCAAGTGTGTTTTCATTTGTAAATGCCCCACGCTCAAATAAGAGTTTAATTATCTCTTCGCTTAAAATATAGCCTGTTAATGCAGCAAGTATTAATAAAAGTAGCATTAATTCAAATATTTTTTGAATACTTAAAATAGCATTTTGAATTTTTCCTTGTTTAATATAAGCAATTAAGCTTGGGAAAAATACTTGAGTAAAAGCAATAGCAATTAAGGCTAGTGGGAGTTGATAAAGTCTAGTTGAATAATTAAGATATGAAATACTTGCGTGAGCTAATGAACTAGCTAGAGCAATTTCAACCAATGAGTTTAATTGCGAACTTGATGAGCCAATTAAAGATGAACTAAAATTTTTAAAAAAGCCTTTAAGAGAAGTTTTTTTATTTTTATGATTTAAATTCTTTACATAAATTATCATAGAATGAAAGATTTTATTATCCTTTAAAGCAATCATTAAAATAATTACTTGAATAAAAGCACTTATTAAAATAAAATAAGTAATCATTTTAAGCAATTGTAATTTTTCTAAATCTTTAAATATTAAAAGAGCAGCTACACAAGCAAAATTAAAAATAGAAGCGCTTATGCTAGTTATAAAAAATCTACCTTTATAATTAAGTAAAGACGCAAAAAACGAAGCACAAAAAATAATCACTAAATACCAAATATTAAGCCCGATTAAAGGTGCTGATATTTTTTTAATCTCATCATCAAAACCATAGGCTATTAGATTAGTAAAGATATTAGAAAACATAAAAACAATTAAGGCTATTAAACTAAGTATAGCTATAAAAATTATAAGTATCTTTACACAAAATTCGCCTTTACGATTAGTCTTGGCTAGATTTGGTAAAAAGCTTTGATTAAATGTGCCTTCGGTAAATAAGGTTCTAAAAACACTCGGAAGCTTTATCATTATAAAAAATATATCAGAATAAATACTAGCCCCTAAAAATCTAGCTAGTAAAAAATCTCTACAAAAGCCACTTATTCTTGATATTAAAATACCAAAAATATTGAAAAAATATTTTTTTATTAGTTCTTGTTTCATTCATTTTACTTTTTTAATTTATTTTTAGGTATATTAACGAAAAAAAATAAAGGCTTTACAATTTGGAAAAATACATAATCAAAACAGATAAACCTTATGATGAATTAACAAATTATGCAAATAGATATAGAAAAGATATAAATAATTTAGATTTTAAGGTTCTTCATTATGAGACAATAATCACTAAAGATGGAATGTCTCAAACTCTTTTAGAACACGAATTAGAAGTATTTAACGATGATAAATTCTTTAATGATGATATAGAAATTAAACAAATATATGAAATAGAAATAATAGACAATATTGTTCCATTAATTGATTTTAAGATAGGAACAAATAAAAATCTTACTAAGGTAGTGGCAAATTTTAATGCTATTAATTATGAAGACAAAGCAGAACTAGCAGAATTAATAGAAAATATTAGAGATTTAATTAATAAAAAATTTATAAAAGCAGGTTTATTACTAGGCATTAGAGAATTTACTTTTCAAGAACAGCTTGTAAAAATGCTAAAGGCATTTGAAAATAAGCAAATAGTAGAAGCTAGTATAGTTTTAGCTAAGGGGATTGAGCCAATTAATGCTATTAATTCAGAAACTAAGCTTTATTATAAAGATAAAAAAGTAGATGAAAATGCTAAAATTGATTATTCTCAGCGTGGTTTTATAAATGCTATTAGTAAAGATGAATTAATAATTGAATTTATTAAACCAATAAAAGCCGTTAATGGTAAGGATTTAAAAGGAAATATCATTAACGCTACTAATTCTAATATTATAAGTGAGCCTGATTTTAAGGTTAGTGAAAATATTAGAATGCTTGAAGATGATTTGAGTATAAAGTATTATGCAAATATAAATGGCTATGTAACTTTTGTTTATAGAGATAAATTGTATGATATAAAAGATAGTGTTAGCGTTCAAGCTGTGGAATTTAAAACAACAGGTTCAATTGATGCAGGTATTAATAAAGATATTACTTTAAATGTTGATGAACAAGATTATTTAAAAGATGCAGTAGGGGCAAATCTTAGTATAGAAGTAAGCACACTTAATGTAAAAGGAAATATCGCTCAAAATTCAGTAGTAAAAGCAAAAATTGCAAATATAGGCGGACAAACTCATTCAAAAAGTAAGATTTATGCGAAAAAAATCAATATAGAAGTGCATAGAGGTTATTGCGAAGGCGAAGATATAGAAGTAAATAGGCTTGAAAATGGCGTTATTATAGGAAAAAATGTAAGAGTAAAACACGCATTAGGCGGTAAAATCATAGCAAATAAAGTAATGATAGATACGCTTACAACTAATACAACTATAGAAGTTAGTGATATTGCAGTTGTTAAAGAGTGTTTAGGAGAAAATAACAAATTCTTAGTAAGTGCTAGTAAATCTCCAATAATTGTTAAAAGTCTTGAAAAAACTTTAGGTCAATTAGCCGAAGTAAATAAAAATCTATTATCTTTACCAAAAATTATAGATAGTAAAAAATCAATCATAGACGCTAATAAAGATAGTATTATGCAAATTAAACAAAGATTAGCAGAGATGAAACAAAGTAATATTATTCCACCTACTGCATTTTTGCAAAAAATTAGAGATTATCAAAATGTTGTGCTTGAATATAATGATTTAATTACTAAATTAAAAGATTTTAAAGATAAGCATAAAGATTTAGAAGATGATTTAAAAAGATTGCAAAATAAAGTCTATGAAGCAAAGGTTATAAATACTAAAAGATGGGCGAATTTAAATGAAATTAAATTTAAATTACTTTATCCTGATATTGAGCTAACTTATAATACTAAAGAATATGAAGATTTATATTGTTTAAAATTAGAAAGAGTTATGATAGGTGATGAAGAAAGTGCAAAAATAGTAAAGCTAAAAAGAACAGAAGTTAAAAATTACGAAGATGAATTTATGGAAGAAAAGGAAGATTATTGATAGTTTATTTAGAAGGTGAAGTTATTAAAAAAACTCCTGCGTTTATAATTTTAAAAACTTATGGAGTAGGGTATGGAATAAATCTTAGCTTATTAAGTGCTGCTAGGATTAATAAAGGAGATAAAGTAGCTTTATTAATTACTCAAATTATTAAAGAAGATTCAAATAAATTATATGGCTTTTTAGATGAAAGTGAGCAAATATTATTTGAAGCCTTAATAAAAGTAAATGGCATAGGTGCTACAAGTGCTATGGCACTTCTATCATCAATGGATGTAGCGAGTTTGCAAAGTGCTATTATTAATGAAAACGCAAAAGCTTTATGCAAAGCTCCAGGAATTGGCGCTAAGAGTGCAAGTAGATTAATATTAGAATTAAAAGATAAAATAATCAAATTGGGAATAAGTGCGGAGAATAATTATTATTACGAAGCTAGTGAAGCTTTACTTGCTTTAGGTTTTAAACAAGAAGCTGTGATTAAAGCTTTAAAAGATATAAATGCAAATAGTGTTAGCGAAGTAATAAAACTAGCTCTTAAAAAATTAAGTTAAGGAAAATAAATGAAATACGCAATGGTTTTTGGTGGGAATTCTTACGAGCATGAAATAAGCATAGTAAGTGCTGTAACTGTGGCAAAATTATTAGATGATGTAATTTTTATTTATGTTAGTTTTGATAATGAGTTTTATCTAATAGATAAAAATAATATGAATGCAAATTATTTTGCAAAAGGCGGTTTTAAAAACCTTAAGCCTTTAGTATTAAAACAAGGTGGCTTTTATCTTAAAAAACTTTTAGGCGAAGAAAAAGTAGAATTTGATATAGCTATTAATATAGTTCATGGAAAAGATGGCGAAGATGGGAAATTAGCTTCTATGTTTGATTTTTATAATATCAAATACATAGGCCCTAGAACTGCTGCTTGTGTGCTTAGTTTTGATAAACATTTAACTAAACTTTATGCAAATGAAGTAGGGGTTAAAACAATTGCTTATAAATTATTAGAAAGCAAAAATGATGAGGTTGAACTACCTGTTATTTTAAAACCAGCTAGGCTTGGAAGTAGTATAGGTATAAATATAGTAAAAAATAAAGAAGATTTTGCTTATGCGTATGATAGCTCGTATGAATTTGATGACAAGATTTTAGCAGAGCCTTTTATTGAAAATATTCAAGAAGTAAATCTAGCAGGATTTTTTGATGGCGAAAAAATTGTATTTTCAAAGATTGAAGAGCCTAAGAAAAATGGTCATTTAGATTTTGACCAAAAATATCTAAGCTTTAAACAAGAAAAAATAGAAGAAGTCAAACTTAATGATGAGTTAGTAAATAAATTAAAAGACGCTTTTACTAGACTTTATTTGCCGTTGTTTAAAGGTGCTTTAATTAGATGCGATTTTTTTATTAAAGATAATGAGATTTATCTAAATGAGATTAATCCAAATCCAGGTTCTTATGCTAATTATTTATTTGATGATTTTAAATCTTCTTTAGAAAAATTAGCAAAATCTATTGAAAGTGATTTTAAAATTAAAGAAAATTTCACATTTTTAAATAAAATTGTAAGAGCTAAATAATGAGATTTGTTTTGATATTCTTGCTAAGTATTAATCTATTTGCAGGAGAGTATTTTGTATCAAAAGTAATGGACGGAGATACTATTCAAGTAAGAAAAGGCAAGAAAAAAACAAAAGTTAGATTATATGGCATTGACGCACCTGAAACAAGTCAGAATTTTGGTGCATATTGTACTAGGGTTTTGTCTTCTAAAATAATTGGCAAAAAGGTTGATTTGAAAATCAAAGGCAAAGATAAATATAAAAGAACCATAGCAATTGTATATTTAGATGAGGTAGATATAAATCGCTATGTAGTTCAGCAAGGTTGTGCTTGGGCGTATTCTTATTATACAAATATGTATAAAAGCGATGAATTAAAAGCAAGACAAGAATTAAAAGGCTTATGGATAGATAAAAACGCTCAAAATCCTTATGAATGGAGAAAAAAGCATAAAAATAGAAGAAGTGAAAGTGAAGAGCTTAAAAAATTATTTCAATGGTTGATAGCATGAAAAAATTGATTGTTTTAATAGCTATTATTTTTAGCTCGTGTGCTAGTAAAGATGGAATTAGGCTTCATTATTATGAAGATTGTAATGAATATTATGACGCAGCTGGGGTTTATCATAAAGAATGTCCAAACAATATTATAGATTTTTAATACTGATTTTTTTTAGTATTAATTTATTTGCGGGTGTGCCTAATTTTGCTTATGAAAAAGAATATATTTTAAAAAAAGATGAATTAGAATGGTTTTTCATAAGTCCTAAGGGTGAAGAAAAATGGCAAAAATATGCCTTTAGATGGACGCATTTTGATAATACGAATTTGATTTTGCTAACTAATTTTAAAGATTATAAAAATTATAGAAAACAATATGTATTATCTCTTAGAAGGGGGCTTGATTTTGTTAAAGAACAAATTTTGCCTAATTACAAAAATCCTAGCATTGATAAAGTTACACTTTTTTTAGAATTTAAGGATTTTAAAGATAATAAAGCTAAAATAAAAGTTTTAGTTATTGATAACGATGGAAGAGTAGATATTGAGTTTAATAAGAATTTAAAAGGGAAGTAGTATGGAAAAGATAGATTTTTATATAAATGAATTTATAAAAGAGTTAAAGCATCCTAGTATTTATGAGTATTTAGCCAAGGTAAATCACGGCAAAAGATTACGCTCAAAACTGATTTTAAAAATAGCTGGAGTTAGTGATGAAGCTTATAAATTAAGTGCAGTAATTGAGTGTATTCATCTAGCATCACTTATGCACGATGATGTAATAGATGAAGCACTAACTAGAAGAAATGCTCCAAGTATTAATGCAATTTATGGCGATAAAACTGCTATTATGCTAGGCGATATTTTATATTCAATTGCGTTTTATAATTTATGCTCTTTTAAAAGTGAAATAGCAGCCTGTGTTGGTCGTGCAGTTGCCTTGCTTAGTAGTGGCGAATTGCTTGATGTAGAGCTTGGAGAAAGCTTTAATGAAGATGAGAGCAAATATTATGAAATGATTTATAAAAAAACTGCTTCATTAATAGAAGCGAGTGCATATGCAGCAGCACTTTTAGCTAATTATCCTAACGCTAATGATTATAAAGAATTTGGTAAAAATCTAGGAATTGCCTTTCAAATAGTTGATGATATTTTAGATATTACTCAAGATGAAGCTACTTTAGGAAAGCCAAATCTAAATGATTATAAAGAAGGCAAAGTTACTCTTCCATACATTATGCTAGATAAAAAATTGCAAGGCGATGATAAAGCAAGGCTAAGGTCTTATTTTTGTAAGACTTTAAGCAAAGATGAATTATTGTGGATAAAAGAGCAATTTTTAAAATACGATTTAATAAATGCAAGTATAAATGAAGCTAAAAATTACGGAGAACTTGCATTAAAATACGCAAGTAGCGATGAATTAAAAGAAATCGTTAAAAAAATGATTTTTAGGGAGTTTTGATGCATTATTTTAGCGTTAGTTTTACTCATAAAAATACAAGTATTGAAGTAAGAGAAAGACTAGCTTTAAGTGATGAATTTAAGAAAAAAGAAATTTATAAATTAATCTTAGCTAATGATTACATAGAAGAATGCGTGATTTTAAGCACCTGTAATAGAATAGAAATAATGTGTTATATTGAAAACCAAGTGGGTGTTTATGAATACATAATAAAGTGCTTATGTTTAATTTGTAAGATTGATGAGCAACTTATCAAAAATTCTCCTGATATTTACGAAGGCAGTGGGTTTATTCATCATCTTTTTAGTGTTTCAAGCTCACTTGATAGCCTTGTAATAGGGGAGACTCAAATCACAGGTCAATTAAAACAAGCCTTGCAAAGTGCTAATTATTCTCCTAATTTAGAAGTAGCGATTAATTATTCTTTTAAATGTGCTGCAATGGTTAGAAATAAAACTGCTATTTCAAAAAACTCTGTATCAGTAAGTTCTGTTGCAGTAGCAAAAGCAAGAGAGATTTGTGATATTAAAACTAAAAAAATCCTTTTAATAGGAAGTGGTTTGATGATAGAATTAGCTGCAAAACACTTGCTAAATCATACAAAAGGAAATATTGCGATAATTTCAAGAACCAAAGCAAATGCTTTAAAACTAGCAAATGAACTAGATTTAATATGTTTAGATTATGAAGATTTAGTTTCTATTTTAAATTCTTATGAGCTTATATTTTGTGCTACTAGTTCAAATGAACCTATAATTACTAAAGATATTATAAGTCCAGTTGAGTTTAAAAGGTATTTTTTTGATATTGCTGTGCCAAGAGATATTGAGCTTGAAAATAGCGAATTGATAGAAGTTTTTAGCGTTGATAGTCTAAATGAAATAGTTAAGAAAAATATGCAATTTAAAGATGAAGAAGCAAAAATTGCTTTTAGTGTAGTTGCAAAAATGGTTAATGAGTTTTATAAGGATTTAAATGTAATTCAAGTAACTCCTATAATAAAAGCTATGAGAATTAGAGCAGATGAAATCATAAATCAAGAATTAGCAATAGCAATTAAGAAAGGTTATTTAAAAAATAGTGATAATGAAGAAGCATTGAAATTCGCAAAACAAGTTATGAAGTCTTATTTGCATGAACCTACAATAAGACTTAAAAATATTGATGATGAAGGTTTAGAAACGCAAAGTTTAAATTATTTATTTAATGTGAAGGAAAACGAATGAGATTTTCAAAATTATACGCACCAACGACAAAAGAAGCACCAAGAGATGCTATCTTAAAAAGTCATATTTTACTTAGTAGAGCAGCTTATATAGAGCAACTTGGCTCAGGACTTTATAGTTATTTACCATTAGGGCTTGAAGTATTAGAAAATATTAAAAATATTGTAATTAAGCATATGAAAAATGCAGGAGCAAACTATTTAAATCTTAGTTTTGTATGCCCGTTAAATTATTGGGATGAGAGTGGAAGAAGTGCTAAATTTGGTAAAGAATTGCTAAGGTTTAAGGATAGAAAAGAAAATGATTTTATCCTAAGTCCGACAGCAGAAGAAGCAATAGTTGCGCTTGTGCGTGGAAAAATTACAAGCTATAAACAATTGCCTATTAATTTATTTCAAATTCAAACTAAATTCCGTGATGAAGCAAGACCTAGATTTGGACTTTTTAGAGCTCGTGAGTTTATTATGAAAGACGCTTATAGTTTTCATGATTCGCTTGAGTCTTTAGAAACTGAGTTTTTAAATATGCAAGAAGCGTATTGTAAAATTTTTGATGAATTAGGGTTAAATTATGCGATTGTAGAAGCAGATAGCGGAGCAATTGGTGGAAGTGGTTCAAGAGAATTTATGGTGATTAGTCCTAGTGGAGAAGATGATTTGGCTATTTGTGAATGTGGATATTGTGCTAATATAGAAACAGCAAAAAGAGCTAAAAGAAAATTTATTAAAGAAATAGAAGCTGATTTTGCAAAATTTCACACTCCAAATGTAAAAACCATAGAAGATTTAGCTAAATTCTTTAAATGCAAAGAGCATAATTTCATAAAAGCAGTAGCAAAAAAAGCAATATATGTAGATAAAGAAGAAATCATAGTATATTTTATAAGAGGTTGTGATGAGCTAAATGAAACTAAGGCTTTAAATGCAGCTAATGCACTTGATTTAGTAGATGCAAGTGAAGAAGAATTAATAAAAGCTAATTTAGTTCCAGGATTTATTGGGCTTAAGGATTGTCCTGTTAGATTTTTCATAGATAGCGAGTTAGAAAATGAAAGCGATTTAATTTGTGGAGCAAACGAAAAAGACTATCATTATGTAGGATTTAAGGTAACTAGCTTTTTACAAGAGCGTTTTTATGATTTAAGCTTGGTTAAAGAAAACGATGAATGCCATAAGTGTAATAAAGCTTTAAAAATTACAAAAGGCATTGAAGTAGGGCATATATTTAAATTAGGCGATAAGTATTCAAGTGCTATGAATGCAACTTATCTTGATAATAATGGCAAGGCAAAACCTTTTATAATGGGTTGTTATGGTATAGGAATTAGTAGGCTTTTAGCAGTAATTGCTGAATGTAATAATGATGATTATGGGCTTATTTTTGATAAAAATATTTCAGCATTTACATTACAAATCATAATATCAGATATTAAAAATGAAGAGCAAATTAAGTTTGCAAATGATATATATGAGTATTGTTTGGCTAATGGTATTAAGGCTTTATTAGATGATAGAAATGAGCGTTTTGGTGTAAAAATGAGTGATTATGAGTTAATAGGCACACCTTATGCTATTGTAGTGGGTAAAAAACTTGATGATAATTTGGTAGAATTTAGAGCTCGTAAAACACTTGAAAAACTAGAATTAAACTCAAACGAAGTTAAAGATAAATTATCAAATCTTTTAAAATAATTTTATTCATTTAAAACTATAAATAATATTTATAAATTATTTATAGTTTTTATAATCTAAATCTACCTTTAGAACTTATTGCTTTATATATATTTTCAATATAACCACAACTATCTATGAAAAACTCTTCACTAACTTCTTTAAAATCACTATTTTCATCAAAGTAATAATACTTCACAAACAATCTTTCAGATTCAAAAACAAATGAAGCTTCATCATAAAAATATTTATCATTTTTTATTACTAGCTCATTATTAAATTTATTTATTTTTGAAGTTTTTAATAATTCTTTGCTAAATTCTTTTATTTCTTTTATTTCATCTATATTTTTATAATTTTGAACTTTTTCTAATTTTTCTACATTTGCATGACGATTAAAATAATCTTTTATAGCGAGTTTTTGTCGTTCTAGGTATTCAATTCTACACTTATAGCCGAATTTATTATAATCTATTTTATAAGTTTTATCAGTATTAAAATCATAATAGCTCAAATTATTCTCACTTAGGTCTGCTTCAATTCTATATAATTTTGATTTAAGTTCATTAAATTCTTTTAATGGGTCGGTGTTATTACTTATAAAATAAGTTAATGCGAAATAACACAAAGCAAGTATTAAACATAATAAACCTATAACAAATATCAGTATTTTTATTAATTTAACTATTCTAAAAAACATTTAAAATCCTAACAATTATTAATTACTTTCATACTAACTCTTTTACTACATACGCTCAATATAACCACAATCATCTATTAAAAACTCATAATTTTCTTCAAGCAAATTATTATTAAAATTAAAGTAATAATATTTTACAAATAATTTTCCATCTTTAAAAATAAAAGAATTTTTATCATAAAAATGCTCAAAACCATCAATTGTTAGCTCGTAATTAAATTCATAGATTTGTGAAGTTTTTAATAAATCTTTGCTAAATTTTTTTATTTCTTTTATTTTATCTATACTTTTATAATTATTGATTTTTTCTAAATGCGTTTGTAGGTATCTCACAAAAAAATTTTGAATAGCGTATTTTTGTTTTTGTAACTCATCAATAATGCAACCATATCCAAGTTCATTGTAATTTACCTTATATGTTCTTTTATCACCAAAATCATAATATGGTTTATATCCTTGCTTTAATAAAATTTCTTCAACTTTTTTTAATTCCTTTGTTACCTTAACAAAATCACTATAATCGTAAGGTTGAAAAAAATTATATATCGCCATAGAAACAATACCAATCATTAAAATTATTAATGCAAAAAGAAGTACAAACAAATAATATAATGATTTTTTTATAAACTCTATCAGCTTAGAATACATTTATCGCTCCAAATATAAAACAACTTTTGTGGTTTAGTATAGCAAATAAGTTTATTTAAATTCTTTTAAACAATAAGGTTAATTGATGGTGTAAAATATTTTAGAATTTAAATTAGGATTTTAATAAATTTAAAAATGTTTTATTGTAAAAATAGTTGGAATTAAAAGTTATCATTTTTTGCTTTTATATTTTATATAACAATAAAATAAAATAGTAGATATACAAGCCATAGCAAGACTTAATATGCTATTTTTTATAGGAAGTGATGCGAAATTATTTATATCTTGTATTTTAAACAAATAAAATTTAAATAAGGAATTTAGAATAAAAAATGATATTACAAAAAATAAAAAGCCTAAAAACTTATCATATCTATAATAATTATCAATTTTTTTATAATAAAAAATAGATAAAGGTAAAGGTAAGCCAAATTGTAAAATTGTAAATAAATTTATATGTAAATTATAATAAGTATTATTACTAACACTTTCATAATTTATAGGTAAATATTGTAGTAAAAAAGTAGTTGTTATTAAAATATCTATATATAAAACAAATAAAGTCCAAAAAAATATCACATAAAGTTAAGTAAATAATAATACCTTAAAGCAAGTTACAATAAAAACCTTTATTAATTTATTATATATCCACTCTAACACGCTAAATCCTTATAAAAAGCTTGTTATATCAATTCAATAATAAAAACTTATCAAACTAGTCATTGTTTGAATTTTTGTAATTACGAAATTATATTGTAAATTATTGTAATTTTTTAAAGAATTTAAAATAAGAATTATAAGTTTTATAATTTGTAATCTCATCTTTACTAGGAGCTCTTTTTTGTCCCCATAAATACAATGATAATATTTCGCTTGTAAAATCATCATTTAAATCTAATCTAAAATTTGCCATGTTTTCTCCTTTTTATAATTTTAAATACCATTATAAATCTCAATTGCTTCTTTTTCTGGATTAAAATTTGAATAACCACAATTATCAAATTTGCGTATATAACTACGTTTTTCCTTTATATCAGCTTCGTATGATAAAAGCTGATGATTAAAAACTCTAAGTCTATATTTATATTCTTTTTCTTTATCTTCACGCTCATCAAATTCATCAATAAGATAAAAGCTATAGGTTCTATATATATTATCTTTAAATTCAAAGGCTATATCCGTATAAACTGAAATTGAAACAGAAGCACCCCATCCAAGTAAAATAATAGGTTTAGTAAATCCAACTATATTATTTTTAACTACTAGATATTTAGTGTAATCAACCGGTTCTAATTCATCGTAATTAACATATCTTTTAGAATAAATATTTTTTCTTAAGTAATCTTTGTAATTATCTAGATTTATATCTTTATGTATCTCATATTCATGATTTGTAATGCTATTATAAATCATTTTATAAAGAATATCTTTACGTACTAATAACTTTGTAAAATCATCAACCACTACTCTTTTATAAAGCTCATCTTTAGGTAATATCCTATCTTCTTTTAAGCAATAGCCTTGCTGATATTTTTTATAATCACTTAGAGTTACTATTTTTTCGTGAGTTTTACTTGAGTAATCAGGTATGGTTCTAAAAAAATAATTATATAAAGCAAATATTATTATCATAGGTATTATGCTATAAGTAAAAGCAAGTTTGTTATTAATTTTTTTTCTTAATTTAAAGAAAAATATTATAAAAAATATAATTATAAAAACTTTAAGATATATTAGTGGATAAAGTATAAACCCCTCATAAAATAAAATTATTATTTGACTTAAATTTTCATAAATGAAATAATTAGCTGCAAAAAAACAAACAATAATTGAATAAATCACATTTACATCTGAGCCAATGCTAAAAATAACACCAGCAAAAATTGAGTAAAAAGCAATCACTATTTCAATTATTATAAAAATCTTAAAAAGTATTTTTAAGATTTCTAATGTTTTTTTCATAATATAACCTTAATTGTTTTTTATATCATAGCATTTACTTAAATAAAAATATCAAAAAACTTTATTAATTTTTATTAATTGTTACTTTTTGTAATATTTTTAAATCCTTATTTCAAATTCTCATAATTTTTACAAGAATTTAAAATAGTAATTAGAAGTTTTATAATTTGTAATTTTATTTTTATTAAGAGTTTTTGTCCCAATGGGTATAACGATAATATTTGTAAAATTACCATTTAAATCTAATCTAAAATTTGCCATTCTTTCTCCTTATTAAACTTTTCTTCTATTAACTGTAATTGCGATTTTTGTAAAATCACCCCTTATATTATCATCATCTATTAGATTTGTAATGACTGCTTTATATGTTTTATTCTCAGGTACAAAATAAATTCTAGAATGTCTTTGTACCATTCTGACTTCTTCACCTTTAATATTCATAATTGAACTACCTATTACGTATGTATCATCATTTGGTGTAGCGACTTTATCAAATACTAATATCTCATTACCATCTTTAGTAAGCTCATATATTTTAATATCAAGTGCAAGTGGATAATAAGGATTATCTCGTATATTATCTACTATTTTTTTGTCATATAAATTAACTATACGATAATCCTTACTGCCTATTTTACCATAGCAAAAATACGTAGGATAAAAAACATAAAACCCTAAATGTTTTCCTATATCTTTTCTTTGTGGTTTAAAGATTATTTCAATTTTAGATCCTTTTTTGCTTAAATTAAATAAAGTATATATAGGAGTTTTTGGTATTTTATCTTTATGAACAAATTCAAAAGCATTTAAACTAAAAACTAGCATAAGTAATAAAGAAATTTTTTTAAGCATTTATTCTCCTTTATTTTTCATATCATAGCATTAACTTAAATAAAAATATTAAAAAATTTTATTAATTCTTATTATTGTGTTACTTTTTATAATATTTTTAAATTCTTATTTCAAATTCTCATAATTTTTACAAGAATTTAAAATAAGAATTATAAGTTTTATAATTTGTAATTTTATTTTTATTAAGAGTTTTTGTCCCCATGGGTATAATGATAATATTTTATAAAATCACCATTTAAATCTAATCTAAAATTTGCCATTCTTTCTCCTTTTTATAATTTTTATCATTCAATTTCTTCTTTTTCTGGATCAAAGTTTGAATAACCACAATTATCAAATTTATAATTATAAGAAATACGTTGTTTTTTTATATCATTTTCATACGACAAAAGCCAATAATCAACTTTTTCAAGTCTATATTTATACTCTTTTTCTTTGTCTTCACGCTCATCAAATTCATCAGAAAGGTAAATTTTATAAAATCTATATGCATTATCTTCAAATTCAAATGCTAAATCTAAATAAAATGTAACTGAAATTAAACCATCACCCACAAGAATAATAGGTTTAGTAAATCCAGCTGTATTACTTTTGGTATCAATTACTAGATATTTAGTATAATCAACTGATTCTAATTCATCGTAATTAACAAGATATTTAGAATAAGCATTTTTTCTTAAGTAATCTTTGTAATTATCTAGATTTATATCTTTATGTATCTTATATTTATGACTTGCAATGATATTATAAAGATTTTTATAAACTTTATCTCTATATACTAATTGCTTTGTAAGATCATCAACCACTACTCTTTTATAAAGCTCATCTTTAGGTAATATCCTATCTTCTTTTAAGCAATAGCCTTGCTGATATTTTTTATAATCACTTAGAGTTACTATTCTTTCGTGAGTTTTACTTGAGTAATCAGGTATGGTTCTAAAAAAATAATTATATAAAGCAAATATTATTATCATAGGTATTATGCTATATTTAAAAGCTATTTTATTGTTAAATCTTTTTCTTAATTTAAAGAAAAATATTATAAAAAATATAATTATAAAAACTTTAAGATATATTAGTGGATGAAATGAAATTGCGTTATATGATAAATCAAATAATTGACCTAAATCTGTAAAAATTAAACCATTAGCTACAAAAAAGCAAAAAAGAATTGAATAAATTACATTTACATCTGAGCCAATGCTAAAAATTACACCTGCTAAAACTGAGCCAATAGCAATCATTATTTCAATTATTATAAAAATCTTAAAAAGTATTTTTAAGAATTCTAATGTGTTTTTCATACTAAAACCTTAAATATTTTTCATAGGAAGATTACAAAACTATTTTTCCATACTTATCTTTTAAATACTTATCTCCAACATCATACATTGCAGTCTAGATATTTTTAAAATTATCCATACAATTCAAATATTCTTCTTTTGTCATCATTAACTCCTTAACTATCAATTTTTTCATAAATATAACCATATTTATCAAAATAAATTTTAAGCTCTTTTATATTGATATTATGATTATCTTTAAAATACTTTTCAAGCTCGTGATATTTTTCAATGCTTAATATATTTATAATCTTTTCATCTTGCAATAAAATTACCGAATCCATTACCTTATAGTATTTTAGTTTAAGCGTAAATATGTAATAAAATAATTTAAGAATAAAATTTATAAAGTATTGTAAGATAGTAGCAGGTAGTAAAAAAATCCATAAAATTTGAATTACTTCATGGGGTTTTTGTGATTTGTGATGAGCTACCGAAAAGCTTTTATATATCTTAAAAGGCTTATTTAAATCAATACTTTCTAACACTTCGCCATTATTTAGATAATTAATGGTATTTTTAGTAATTATGATTTCTCTTTTACATTTTATAAAAGGTCTTATGTAAGGTAGTGCTAAAAATGGCATAATTATAAAAACATTTCTATGAAGTGAAGAGCTAGGATTATCTGTTAGAAAATACGCAATATAACTTATTATCATACAAACAAAAGCAGGTAAAAAATCAAAAAATGTATTAATATCCTTGATAACTACCGGCTCTTTATCGTAATCTCTTTGCATATCATCTAACCTTTTTTTTAATAAATTTATATGGTGCTATATAGCACAATCAATGTCTTAAATTAAAACCACAACTAAAAATAGTAACATTCCAAATTTTAAGCATTCAAATTCCTTTATTTTTCATATCATAGCATTTACTTAAATAAAAATATCAAAAAACTTTATTAATTTACAATTTAACCACTATTTAGATAGTTAATTTACGATAAAAAAGGTATAAAGTATAAAAATTACATAATATAAATATTAAGCAAAGTGCTAAAAGTGATTAAAATCTATTTTAAATTCTTAGAATTTAAAATAGAATAGGGTAGGTTATTTAACAGCGTTTTCCAAGCTTAATGCTGCATTTAATAAGTTTTGCTCATCAAATCTTTTTGCTACTAATTGAACGCTCACATTTAAATTATCTTCAGTTTTAGCAACAGGCACGCTAATACCTGCAAGTTTTGCAAGATTAACTGAAATAGTGAAAATATCTTCTAAATAGCTTTCAACAGAACTAGTCTTCGCATCAAATGATTTTGGAAGACTTGGTGCAACAGGCATTAGTATTAAATCATTATCGCTTAAAATTTCATTGTATTTTCTAGTGATAACTTCTCTTACTAATTGAGCTTTTTTATAATATGCGTCAATATAACCACTTGAAAGCACGAATGTTCCTAATAAAATTCTTTTTTGAACTTCAAGCCCAAAACCTTCGCTTCTAGTATTTACATATAACTCGTTTAAATCTTTAAATTCCTTAGCTCTATTGCCATATCTAATCCCATCATAACGGCTTAAATTAGCACTTGCTTCAGCACAAGCTATTATATAATAAGCAGCTACATCGTATTTACTATCAGCAAGGCTAACTTCACTTATGGTATGACCACAAGCTTTTAATTTATCTATAGCTTTATAAGTTTGTGTTTTTATTTCATCAGAGCATGAATCTATATAATTTTTAATAATTGCGATTTTGTATTTTTTATTAGCGTCTAATTTATCAAATGTAGGCACAAATTGAATATCAGCACTAGTGCTATCAAACTCACAATGACCTGCAATCGCATCGTATAAAATACTAGCGTCTTTTACATTTTGAGTTAATACTCCTATTTGGTCTAAACTACTTGAATAACTAGCAAGTCCATATCTGCTAACTCTTCCATAACTTGGCTTAAAACCTACACAACCACAAAATGCAGCAGGCTGGCGAACACTTCCACCTGTATCGCTTCCTAATGCAGCAAGAGCTATTTTTGCACCTACCGCAGCAGCACTACCACCACTACTTCCACCTGGGACTAAAGCATTATTTAAAGGATTTAGGGTTTTTCCATAAAAGCTTGTTTTTGTAGTATTACCCATAGCAAACTCATCCATATTACATCTTCCAAATGGTGCGAATTTGTGTTTTTTCATATTGTTAATCACACTTGCATCATAAGGTGCATAATATCCTTGCATTATTTTTGAACCATTTGTAATGCTCCAGCCCTTAACTTGAATATTATCTTTAATAGCTACAGGCACTCCTAGATAATCAACATCATCTAAAGGAGTATTGATTAATTGCTCTACATAAGCTCCTAAATGTTTGCTTTCTAATGCTAATTTATTTAGTTCTTTTTTTAATTCTATTAATTCATTATCACTTAATTTTAATGCTTGTTCTAAAGTTATCATTTCTTTCCTTTATTTACTAAAATTACTCCAATAGCACTAATTATAGCTAATACTATAATAGTGCCGACTATTAGCTCTAAGCTAACAGGTTCGCTCATTTTAACACCCTTTCGCATCTAGGACATAAGCTTTCTTCGTTTAGGCTTAAGTATTTCCAACATCTAGGGCATTTGCATAGATTTGATTTTATGATTTTGTATGTTTTATTATCAATTTCAAAACTTGCCAAAGCTTCGTTATTATTTAAAGCTTCAATTTTACTTAATGAATAAAAATCAGCTGCTTCTTCATAATTTAATATCACTTCATCATTAGTAGCTAGATTCAGCTCTAATGTGCTTTTGATTATTTTATCTTTTTTCAATATATCAATTTGCTCGTAGAATTTAACACGAGTTTTTAATAAATATTCATAATCGTTTTTGCTAGGTGTGATTTTACTAGCAAAATCAAAATCTTCTAAATCAAAAATACTCTTAATATCGCCTAATATAAATTTGTTTGCGTGTTCACAAGCTTCATTTGTAGTATGAGTTAATACAGGTGCTAGTAAAACTAATAATTTTTTAAGTATTAAAGCCATTGCAGTAATTGACGCTGTTCTTTTGCTATCTTCTTTAGCATCACAATACAAGCTATCCTTACAAATATCAAGATAAACACCACTTAAATCAGCACTTAAAAATGTGCAAAGTGCATTCATACCTTTAGCGAAATCATATTCTAAGAATGATTTTTTGTAAAGCTCAAACACATTATTAGCTTTATTTAAAATCATTTTGTCTAAATCACTGAAATTATAATTATAAGCTTTTAAATCACTTGTATTTGCTAATAAAAATCTTATTGTATTTCTTATTTTTCTATATTGTTCGCTAGTTTGTTTTAATATGCTTTCACCTAATTTAACATCAGTTGAATAATCACATAATGTTATATAAAGTCTAAAGATTTCTAAGCCATAATTTTTTGCAATTTGTTCTGGCGCTATTACATTGCCTAGACTTTTACTCATTTTTCTACCTTTTTCATCAACGGTAAATCCGTGAGTTAAAACTGCTTTATAAGGTGCTTGTTTGTTTAAAATAACGCTTAATAACAATGAGCTTTGAAACCACCCACGATGTTGGTCGCTTCCTTCTAAATACATATCAGCTTGAGTTGTTTTGATATCGTAATTTCCACTAGCTAAAACAGCGTTAAATGTAGAGCCACTATCAAACCAAACATCTAAAATATCAGTAACTTTTTCTAATTCATCTGCTTTATATTTTGAATTAGCTGGTAATAAATCTTTAATATCTTTTTGCCACCATACTCTTACGCCTTCTTTTTCAAATATACTTGCAAGGTGTTCGTAAAGTTCAAAATCCATAATCAAATTCCCTGATTTATCATTAAAGAATGCTAAAGGCACACCCCAAGAGCGTTGCCTTGAAATACACCAATCAGGTCTATTGCTAATCATAGTTCCTATTCTATTTCTTCCTGCTTTTGGATAAAAACTCACTTCATCAAGTGATTTTTGAGCTAATTCTCTTAAAGTCATACCATTGTAAAATTCTTTATCCATAGCTATGAAAAATTGTTTAGTAGCTCTATAAATTATTGGTTTATGAGTTCTCCAACAAAATGGATATGAGTGTATAAATTTAGAGCATTTTAAAAGACTTTCGCCCAATAATTCAATAATTACTTCATTTGCCTTAAATACATGCATTCCTAATAATTCAGGTTTATTTGGCACTAATCTTTTGATATTTTCATCATAACAACCATCATCTCCTACAGGCATTTCTACTTCAATGTTATATCTTAAACAAGCATAATAATCATCTTCTCCGTGTCCTGGTGCAGTATGAACTAAACCACTACCGCCATCCATTAAAACATGCTCTCCTGTTATGAATTGAGATATATTATTGTTTAAAGGATTTAATGCGTTTGTATTTTCTAAAAAATCTCCTTTAAACTCAAGCACAGGTTTAATATTAAATTCTGCTAAATCTTCTAATCTTTTTTTAGCTACGATAAGACCATTTTCTCCTAAAACATATAGCTCATCTTTATTTAATGCGATTGCTTTATTTGCTGGTAAAGTCCAAGGAGTAGTAGTCCAAATAACAGCTCTTGCATTGTTTAAAATACTATCATTTGCTCCTAAAGATTTAAGTTTTGCTTTTGCATCATCGTTTAGTTTGAATGCTACGAAAATTGAATAATCTTCCTTATCTTCATATTCAACTTCTGCTTCAGCTAAAGCACTTTTAGCAGCCCAACTCCAATAAACTGGCTTACTTCTTTGAATTAATAAACCATTTTTAGCTACTTCTAAAAGAGTTTTGTAAATATTTGCTTCAAATTTAAAATCCATAGTCAAATAAGGCTTGTCAAAATCTCCAATTATTCCTAAGTCTTTAAATTCTTTCATTTGAATACCTATGAATTCTTTTGCGTGTTCTGTGCAAGCGTCGTGAATTTCTTTTATACTTGGATTTTTATCTTTTAATTTGATTTCAACTTGTTGTTCAATAGGCAAACCATGGCAATCCCAACCAGGAGTATATGAAATTGAATTATTAGCTAGAAAATATCTAGTTTTATTAATCATATCTTTTAAGATTTTATTTAAAGCATGACCTATGTGTAAATGCCCGTTAGCATAAGGAGGGCCATCGTGTAGGATAAATTTAGGTGCTTTTTTATCTCTTAATTGTGCGTATGCAAATGATGAAAATTTTTCAAAACTTTTTTTCTCGTTTTCATAAAGATTTGCTCTCATCTCAAAAGTAGTATTGGGTAATAATAATGTATCTTTATAATCCATAAATGTGCCTTTAATATTTTTTGATTGTTAAAATGCACTTATTTTGCTATACTTTTTTAAATAAAAGGATAAGAAATGAAACATTTATTAATATATTTTACAAAAGATTTGAGTTTTAATAGTAGTTTTTGTGAATTTGTAGATAGAAGTTTGGCTAAGAAGAATTTGTTTGCTAATACTATCATTAAGCTTAATGATGATGATTCTAAATTAAATACTCTTTTAGAAATAGATGTTAAAAAATATGAATTAGTAACGATAATTGCTGATGAGTATTCTTTTTCTATGATTAATAAAATCCTAGCTACATTAAAAGAATGTGAATTGAGTTTAATTGATGATGAGTTTATAGTAGAAAATCCTAAAGATTATAAGAAAAATTCAGTTTTAATAGATTTAAATGGGGTTATGATTAATATATTAAAAGCTAGTATGTTTTATCTACCTGAAATTTTGCATAATACAAAACAAAGTTATGATTTTTTAATAAGTGATTTGGATTTAGAAAGTGCTGAAATATTATTAAATACTAGCGTAAAGCCTTATGGAGTAAGTCTTAATATTTATTCACTACTTGATAATTTATTATATGTCAAAGTAAATACCAATGAATATTCAGATGAAATAGGGCTTTTAAATTCCGTTAAATCATTATTCCCTAAAAAAGTGATTTTTGCTGATAATTTATACGAGCATATAATTAAAAAATTAAAAGAAAATAACAAAAAATTAAGCTTCGCAGAAAGCTGCACTGGTGGATTATTGGCTAGTAATTTTACTAAAATTAATGGCTCAAGTAGTGTTTATGAAGGTAGTGTTATAACATACTCAAACAAAAGCAAAAAAGCTTGGCTAAATGTAGAAGATATTCATTTAGAAAATCAAGCAGTTTATTCTCAAAATTGTGCTTTAGCAATGGCTACGGGGGTATTAAAATTAACTAAGGCAAATTACGCTATAACTTGCACGGGGGTTTTAGGAGATAGCGATGATTTAGGCGTTAAAAGCGGTGTAGCTTTTATATGTGCTATTAGTGATACAGGCTTGATTTTGCACGAGAGATTAGAATTACTTGGAGATAGGATTTATAAGCAAAATCAATGTGCTTTAGCTTGTGCTTTATTGCTTTGCAAACTTGAAAGAGAAGTGTTTTTTGAATGATTTATGTAGTTGGTTTAAAAAACGAAACAAATATAAAGAGTATTTTTGTAAATGAAATAATTTTTAATAATTTTAGCATTAATGATGATTTTGATGCTTGTATTTTTACTAGCAAAAATGCCGTTAAATCTTGTGTATTAAATAATATTAATCTAAAAAATAAAAAGATTTTTAGTATAGGTTTAGCAACTACGAAATACCTAAATAGTTTAGGCTTAGATGTATTTTATACAGGCAAATCAGCTCACGCGAGTGAATTTAAAAACGAGATATTGCCACTGCTAAATAATTTAAAATGTGTTTATTTTAGGGCTTTAAATATTATAAGTGATTTAGATGAGTTTTTGGATTCAAATAATATTAGTCTAAGGTCTGTAATAGCATATAGTAACACTAGATTAAATACGCCTTTAGATAATGATTTAAACCCTTTTGTAAAGTCAATAAATAATGAAGATATATTGATATTTTTAGCACCATCAGGAGTGCGTGATTATGAATATTTTTTCAAAACTTTTCCAAAAAATATAATAGCAATAGGAAAAAGCACTGAAAATGAATTAAAAAAATATAATGTAAAAAATATCTTTGTTTCAGACTATCCTACTTTGCAAGATTGCTTAAACCTAGCTAATAGTTTAAATAAAGTTTAGGAATTTCAATTTGAAATTCCTTTTTTAATCAATCTTTAAAATACTTAAAAATGCTTCTTGTGGTAAAGATACTTTACCTATTGCTTTCATACGC
>NZ_JACGAU010000022.1:0-26042 GCF_020137595.1 Campylobacter sp. RM12640 | reverse complement strand
GCCACTACTAATAATTATGCCTTTTTTATGCACGCTTGGTGCGATTGCTTTTAGCATATTTAAAGACTTTTCGGCTAATACTTTACCACTTAGACCACCTGCCTTAGTTAAATCAGGCTTTTTGCTAAGCGAATAATCTTGCGTAGTATTGCTTAAAATCATTCCACAAGCATTAGCATTTAAAGCTGTTAGACTTAATTCAGTAGCCAAGCCAAAATCCATATCAGGAGCAAATTTTATAAATTTTGGCACATCATTAATAGCATTTAGCCTAGTAAAAATTTCTTCAATAAATTTAGCATTTTGTAAATCTCTTAGATTTGGAGTATTAGGCGAACTTATATTAATTACAAAAGCGTCTGCATAAGGCTTTAGCTCACGAACTAAAATCTCATAATCATTTATCGCTTCTTCATTAGGTGTAACTTTATTTTTACCTATATTTATAAAAATCGGAGGTAGTTTTGAGAAATTCTCACGCATTAAATTTGCTTTTGCAACTTCTACGCCGTCATTATTAAACCCCATTGCATTGCGAATGCTAAGCTCATCTACTAATCTTTCAATTCTTGGGCGAGGATTACCTGGCTGAGCCTTAGGAGTGATTGCTCCGACTTCAATGAAACCAAAGCCAAGATTTGCTAAAGGAGCTACCACTTCAGCATTTTTATCAAATCCTGCTGCAAGTCCAATAGGATTAGAAAATTTCATATTGATTAATTCATTTTCTAAATTCTTATAAGTTTTTTTATAATCAACTACTTTTAAAAATCTTTGAGTTTTAAGAGCTTTGATTACTAAATGGTGCATATCTTCAGGGTCAAACTTAAATATAACTTTTTTTGCTAATTCATACATTTACTTACCTTTATAATGTTTTTGAAAAGGTCTTTTCACCTTTATTTTTCATATAAGCATCAAATCCCATACAAATATTACGGATTAATAATGTGCCTGTTTCATTTACTCTTATTTCATCATCACTAATTTGTAAAAATTCAGCATAAGTTTTTAAATACTCTTTTGCATCGTTAAAATAATCCCAAAATATTATTTTAAATTCTTTTTCAATTTCTTTAATATTAAGACTAAAATTAGCCATTAAGCTCATTATTACAGCTTTTCTAATTAAATCATCATTATTAAGTTTAATTCCCCTATGAAATGGTAATTTGCCATTATCAATAGCTGCTTCATAAAGGTTTAAATCTTTATAATTTTGTGCGTAATAATTAAGTCCTTCTCCAATACTAGTAAGCCCAACGCCAACCAAAATAGCTCCACCTTTTGTAGTATATCCTTGAAAATTTCTATGAAGTGTGCCATTTTCTAAAGCCTTAAATAATTCATCATTAGGTTTTGCAAAATGATCCATTCCTATCATTTTATAGCCATTTTCGCCTAAAAATTTCGCAGTATGTTTTAGAATTTCTAACTTAGTTTTAGCTTCAGGAATAGTGCTTTCATCAAATTTTCTCATATTCTTTTTAATCCAAGGCACATGAGCGTAATTAAATACAGCAAGTCTATCAGGATTTATTTTTAAAATTGTCTCAAGCGTTTTGCTAAATGAGTTTAAATCCTGATAAGGAAGTCCGTAAATTAAATCAGTATTTATACTTTTTACTCCATTTGCTCTTGCTAGTTTTACTGCATTTTCTGTAATTTCGTAAGGTTGAATTCTATGAATTTCTTTTTGCACTTTAGGGTCAAAATCTTGCACACCAAAGCTAATTCTATTTATGCCGTATTTTGCAAATACGCTCATTTGTTCAACATTTAAAAATCTAGGGTCAATCTCACAAGAAAGCTCGCTATCAGGTAAAAACTCAAATATTTCATTAATTTTTTTAAGCAAGATTTCAAGTTGAGCTGCACTAAAAAATGTAGGTGTTCCACCGCCAAAGTGCATTTGAATAGCTTTTTTTGTCTTAAGATGAGTTTTTAAAATATCAAGCTCTCTTAAAATATAATCTAAATACCTTTCTTTTTTATCTTCATTAGCTGTATAAATTACATTACAGCCACAAAAATAACAAGCCGAACGACAAAACGGCAAGTGAAAGTAAAGCGATAAAGGCTTATTTTCGTTACTTTCTAAATCTTTTATAAAATCATTATATTTATAATCTTCGCCAAACTCAATAGCTGTTGGATATGAAGTATATCTTGGGCCACTTGTTTGATATTTTGCTAATACACTAAAATCCATTTTTATCCCCTTAACATTTCGGCTAATTCTTTAGCGTGATAAGTGATTATTAGTTTTGCACCCGCTCTTTTAAAACTAATCATAGTTTCCATTAAGATTTTTGGATAATCTACAAGCCCAGCTATTCCAGCGTTTTTAAGCATTGAATACTCTCCGCTTACATTATAAACACATAGTGGAAGTAGTGAGTTTTGGCTAATTTCTTTAACTACATCTAAATATGCTAAAGCAGGTTTTACCATCAATATATCAGCACCTTGTTTTTCATCTTCTAAGCTTTCATTTAAAGCTTCTTTTCCGTTTGCATAATCCATTTGATAAGCTTTTCTATCGCCTTTTTTAGGAGCTGAATTAGCCACATCACGGAAAGGTCCATAATATGCACTTGCGAATTTGGTTGAATAAGCCATAATAGGTAAAGTATCAAAGCCATTTTCATCTAAAGTAGTTCTTAAAGTTTTTATTATTCCATCCATCATTCCACTAGGTGCAATCATATCCACACCAGCTCTAGCCATTACTAAAGCTTGTTTGCTAGAATTTAAAAGCGTAATTTCATTATTTAAATACCCATATTCATCTAATACTCCGCAATGTCCGTGGTCTGTGTATTCACAAAAGCATAAATCAGCAATTAAATATAAGCTATCACCAAAACGCTCTTTAATAGCTCTAATAGCACGAGCTATAAGCCCATTATCGCTCATTGCATCACTTCCGCAGCTATCTTTTGCACTTTCATCTAATACGCCAAATAATAAAATACTCTTAATTCCAAGCTTTAAACAATTTTCACATTCTGCTAGTAATTCATCAAATCCTAATTGATAAACTCCTGGCATTGATTTAATCTCAATTTTTGCACTTTTTTTATCTACTACAAATAAAGGGTAAATCAAATCGTTTAAGCTAAGTTGGTTTTCCTTTACTAAATCCCTAATTATAGGGCTTTTTCTAAGTCGTCTAAATTTACGCACACTAAACTCCTTTTTTTGTATAATTAAGGCTAATTAAATCAAAAAAGAGTTAAACAATGTTAGTTGAAATTTCAAAACAAGCAAATTTACCTACAAGATTTGGAAATTTTATTATCCAATCTTTTAAAGAAAATGAAAAAGAGCATTTAGTAATTATGAAAGGCGAAATTAGTGATGAGATTAATGTTCGTATACATTCTGAATGCCTTACAGGTGATGCTTTAGGTTCGCTTAAATGCGATTGTAGAGACCAATTAAAAGCATCTTTAAGATATATTGAAGCAAATGGCGGAATGGTTATTTATCTTCGTCAAGAAGGTCGTGGAATAGGTCTATTTAATAAAGTAAATGCTTATAATTTACAAGATAATGGATTTGATACACTTGAAGCGAATTTAAAACTAGGTTTTAAAGATGATGAAAGAGATTATAAAATAGTTGATTTTATACTTGAATATTACAAAATTAAAAGCGTAAGATTGCTTACAAATAATCCTTTAAAATTAAAAGCTATTAGTAAAGATGTAAAACGCATACCATTAATAATGCAAAGCAATGAATACAATAAACAATATCTAAAAGTTAAATCTTGCAAAATGGGGCATATGCTAAATGAATAATGAATTTTTAGCTTTTATAAATTCATATGAAGATGAATTAAAAAAATACAATAAAGTTCATAATATTACAAGATTAAAAGATATAAAAGCAGCAGCACTTGATAGTATTGAAATACTTAATTTCGTAGAATTTAAATCAGGAATTAATATAGCAGATATTGGCTCAGGTGCTGGTTTTCCTGCTATATTTTTAGCTTTTTTAAAAAGAGATTGTAATTTTTATTTGTATGAGCCAAGTTATAAAAAATCAGCATTTTTATCGCTAATTAAAGCTAAGTTTAATTTAGATAATGTGTTTATTAAACCTATAAAAGTTGAATGTGAAAAAGACTTAAAATGCGATTTGATAACTTCAAGAGCTTTTGCAAAAACAGAACTAATTGTTACTTTATGTAATGATATAACCAATGATAATACGAAATTTATTTTATACAAAGGCTCATTCGTAAAAGATGAGCTAGATTGCTTAAATGAATATAAATTACACGAGAGAAATAATAGAATTTTTTTAGAATTTTATAAAAAAGATTTCAAAATTATTACAAATTAAGCTTAGTTTATTTTTTTTAAGATTATAATTAGCAGATTATTTTAATTTCTATTTAAGGAGCAGTTATGGCAAATCCATCGCAAAATCTTGGCTATGATTATACCGTAGCTAAGTGGTTTATGTTCGCATGTATTTTGTTTGGCATAATCGGTATGGGAATTGGAACTTTAATCGCGTTTCAATTAGCATTTCCTGAGCTAAATAATATTGCAGGTGAATATTCTACATTTGGCCGCCTAAGACCACTTCATACAAACGGAGTTGTTTATGGCTTTATGCTTTCAGGTATTTGGGCTACTTGGTATTATGTAGGTCAAAGAGTTTTAAAAGTTTCATTAAGAGAATCAAAATTCTTAATGTTCATAGGTAAAGCTCATTTTATAATCTTTATGATTACTATATTATTAGCTGTTGTAAGTCTTTTTGCTGGTGTTACAACTTCAAAAGAATACGCAGAACTTGAATGGCCTTTTGATATAGCAGTTGTTGTTATTTGGGTTTTATGGGGTATGGGAATTTTTGGACTTATTGGAATTCGCCGTGAAAAAAGTCTTTATATTTCTATTTGGTATTACATTGCGACATTTTTAGGCGTAGCAATGCTTTATTTATTTAATAATATGGAAGTTCCTACAAAATTAGTTACAGGAATGGGTTCTTGGCTTCATTCAGTATCTATGTATGCAGGAAGTAATGATGCTTTAATTCAATGGTGGTGGGGACATAATGCGGTTGCTTTTGTTTTCACGGTTGCAATTATTGCTGAAATATATTATTTCTTACCAAAAGAAAGCGGTCAGCCAGTATTTTCTTATAAATTATCACTATTTTCATTCTGGTCTTTAATGTTTATATATTTATGGGCAGGCGGACACCATTTGATTTATTCAACCGTTCCTGATTGGATGCAAACAATGGGTTCAATTTTCTCTGTTGTATTAATATTACCAAGTTGGGGTAGTGCAATCAATATCTTACTTACAATGAAAGGTGAATGGCACCAAGTAAAAGAAAGCCCATTAATTAAGTTTATGATTTTTGCTTCAACATTTTATATGTTCAGCACACTTGAGGGTTCAATTCAATCAGTTAAATCAATCAATGCTCTAGCACACTTTACAGACTGGATTCCAGGACACGTGCATGATGGAACACTTGGTTGGGTAGGATTTATGACTATGGCTGCAATTTATCATATGACTCCAAGAGTATTTAAAAAAGAGATTTATAGTAAAAAAATTATGGAATACCAATTTACTATCCAAACTTTAGGAATTGTATTATTCTTTAGCTCAATGTGGATTGCTGGAATTACTCAAGGTATGATGTGGAGAGCTTATGATGATTATGGAACTCTAACTTATTCATTTATTGATACTGTTATAGCACTACATCCTTATTTTATAATAAGAGCTATTGGTGGTTTATTATATTTAATAGGATTTTTTATGTTTGCTTATAATATTTATAAGTCAGTTACTTCAAGCAGAAGCGTTGAAGTTGAACCAAAATCAGCAAGTCCAATGCAAGCGTAAGGAGGTAAAAAATGTTTAGTTGGTTAGAAAAAAATCCTTTCTTTTTTGCGGTATTTGTATTTGTTGTTATTGCTTATGCTGGTGTTGTAGAAATTCTACCTGCATTTAGTCCTAACGCTAGACCAATTGAGAGCAAAAAGCCTTATACAGCTTTAGAACTTGCAGGTCGTCATGTTTATATTAAAGAAAGTTGTAATGCTTGCCATTCGCAATTAATTCGTCCATTTAAAGCAGAAACAGATAGATATGGTGCTTATTCAAAAGCAGGTGAATATGCTTATGATAGACCATTTTTATGGGGTTCAAAAAGAACAGGTCCTGATTTAATGAGAGTTGGTAATTATAGAACTACTGATTGGCACGAAAATCATATGAAAAAACCTGTTTCTGTAGTGCCTAGTTCAATTATGCCTGAATATCCACATTTATTTAAAAAGAATTCAGATTTAGATACAGCTTATGCTGAAGCTTTAACTGTTAAAAAAGTTTTCAATGTTCCTTATGATGAAGAAGGTTATCCAAAATTAGGAACTTACGAAGACGCTCGTAAAATGATGGTAGAACAAGCTACACCTATTGTTGATGCAATGAGCGATGAAGAAGTAAAACAAGCGTTTGAACCTTGCCGTGCAAATGCACTTGATAGTAAATGCGAAATTAAAGAAATAGTTGCATTGATTGCGTATTTAAATAGCTTAAAGTAAGGAAGAATTATGAGTTTGGTTGAACTTGTGCAATATCAAGGACATGCTTATTTTTTCCTTGTGGCGTTTTTGACCTTTGTGCTTTATGCTTATATTATTCATTTATATAAAGCACAAAGAGAAGGTAAAAAAGATTATGAAAAATATGCAAATCTTGCATTAGATGATGATATTAATTCATCTTTATTAGAAAATAGGAGAAAGTGATGAAATGGTTAAATCTTTCTGATAATGTAAATTTACTTTCTATAATTGGTGCAGTTGTTATTGTTGCTACCGTGTTGATAGTAAGTTTAAATGTATTTAAACAGATGAGAATTAAAAGAAAAGATGCTGAAACAAGCGAGCACGAATGGGATGGAATAAGCGAATATAAAAACCCATTACCAGTAGGTTGGGCTGTTATGTTTATCGTTTTAATAGTGTTTGCTTTATGGTATTTTTTAATAGGTTTTCCACTAAACAAATATTCATCAATAGGTGAATATAATGAAGAAGTAGCAAGTCATAATGCAAAATATAAAGAAAAATATGTAGCATTTGATGATGAATCTAAATTAAATATGGGTAGAAATGTATTTTTATTACATTGTGCTCCTTGTCATGGTGCTGAAGCAACTGGAATTAATGGTAAGGCTCAAGACTTAACTAAATGGAGTAGCGTTGCTGGAATTTTAGATATTTTAGAAAACGGCTCAACAGGTTTAGGATACGGAGAAATGCCAGCTGGTTTAGTTGAAGGAGATGACGCAAAAGCAGTTGCAACTTATGTAGCAAATGGAATGCAAGGTGAAGTTGGTAAAGATGTGTTTGAAACAACTTGTGCAGCTTGTCACGGAGAAAATGGAGAAGGTACTGAAGGTGTAGCACCTGCATTAAATATTTATACTAAACCTGATTTTATTAAAATGGTTTTAGCTAGCGGTAAGATAGCAAGTGCTGATGCAAGCGTAAAAGTAATAGGAGCAATGCCAAGCTTTAAATCAATGCTAAGCGATGAGCAAGTAGATGCAGTTGCTCGTTATGTAAGCACATTATCAAAGGAGTAAAAAATGGATAATCATAATAGAAATGTGTTTGGATTACACGGAATTACAGGTATGTTAATAGCTACCGTTTTATTATTATCAATCCTAGTTGGGCTTACTATTTGGGGAATAAATGTTCAACAAAAAGAAATCAGAAATCCTTATAAACTAGAAAAAATTGAAGATGCTAAAATGCACGAAAATAGAAGTTTAGAAGATTTTAGAAAGGACGCAAAATGAGCAAGTTATTAGAAACAATTATAGTTTTAGGAATGGTTGTGTTAGCAATAGTTACAGCTTGGTCAGTTTTAACTCCTAATCATTTAGGTATAGGATGAAAAAGCTAATAATTATAATGCTTTTAGCTCTTGTGAATTTATTTTCACAAGAGCCTTTAAGTAATGAAGTATTAAATGAAATAAATATTTTAAGTAATGATTTAGAGCAAAAAACAGGTATTAAAACAAGTGTTTTGATATCAAATGAAATTCCTTTTAAAGATTTAAAACAAAGTATTAAAACTGATAAAAATTATGCAATTATAGTAATTAGTCTTAAAGATAAAAAGTTAGATGTTATAAGTGATTTAGGATTAGATTTTAGAAGTGTTACCGAATATTATTATTTAAAATATGGATTTTTCCCAACACAAGGTGCAATATTGCCAATACTTACTCAACCTAAAGGAAAAGATTTAATAAATGCAGCGATTTTAAATGGGTTTGCTGAATTGTGTGATGTAATTGCAAGTAGTAAAGGTGTAGAACTTGAGTATTCTTACGGGGATTTAAATGATAATATTATAAATACAATTAGAACTATTTTTTATATTTTTACTATTGTTTTTATAGTAGTTTTAATTAGAAGAAAGGTAAAGAAAAAATGATAAAAGAAGGAAGACATTGGCCTTATTTGATTGTTGGTTCAATCATTTTTATGATGATTGCTTGTATTTACACCGTCTATTTATCTTTTGATTATCCAGTAGATGAAGATGAAAGTTATTTTTTAAAATACCAAGATGTTGAGAATAATTACGCAAAAATCAAAGAAAACGAAAAATTATTTTTAGATAATTTTGCTTTTAGGGTTTTAGGCGATAAAACAAGATTAGATGTTACTAAACGCCCAGCGGTATTTGTAGATAATGAAGTGATATTAAAAGTTAAAGAAAAGTCTAATTTAAAAGCAAGCAATATAAGCGTAAAGGCAAAATTAACAAGACCACACACAAAATATGAAGATAAAGAAATCATCGTAAATTATGATGATAATTTAAAAGAATTTAAAGCTGATTTAGGAGATATTTCTAATGGACGCTGGACTTTATTGATTGATTTTAAAATCAACGAACTTTCAAAATTTTATAAACTTGAACTTTGCAAAAATCAATGTAAAAAAGCTTAATATTAAAGCTTTTTTACGCTATAACTACTCATAATAATCTTTTAAAAGGAAAATAAATGTATAAAAAGGATTTGATTGTATTTTCTAATTTAAGGCAAATTAAAAACTACTTAGCAAGTATTAAAAATGAAGGATTTTTTCCAACCACAATTAGTATTAATGAGTTTTTGCAAGATTTCGCAATAAATGATAAAAGAAGAGCGACTGAAGTAGAGCAAATCATTGCTATGAGTAGGGCTTGTAATAAAACTAAAGATTATAAAAAGCTTAATTTTTCAAATGATTTTTTAAGTTTTTTAAAAAATAAAGAATATTTATTCTCATTTTTTAGCGAATTAAATAGCCAAAAAGTAAGTATAGATGATTTAAGAAATAATGATTTATATAGTTTTTTTGATGAGTATTTAGACATTTTAGAAGAGTGTTTAAAGCATTATAAAAACGAATTAGATAATCAAAATTTATATGATGATATAACTATTAAAGATTTAAAAGCTAATTGGTTTTTACTTAGTCAATATAAATCAATTAGCTTTTATCTAAACGGCTTTTTAAAGCAATACGAATTAGAATTTTTTGAGAGTATTTCAGACAAAATAGATGTAAAAATCATCACAAATGTAAGCGATTACAATATAAATCTTTTAAAAAAATCATTTAAAATAGATTTTGAGCCAAATCATACTTATACTCTAAGTTTTAATAATTCTTGGCAAATTCTAGAGCAAACTAAGCTAAATTATAACAATACCTTAAAAATTGCTTCGTTTAAAAGTTCAATCTATCAATACATTTACGCACTTAGTCTAATATCAAAATATTACGAAAATGATAAACAAATAGCACTTATTATGCCTGATGAAAGCATTGCAACTAGCTTAAAAGCCATTGATATTCATAATTATTTAAATATTGCAAGTGGGCTAAACTCAAACGAAATAGCACAAAAACTAAATGCGATTTTAGGTGATGATGAGTTGGCTTTAGTGCAAAAAAGATTATTAAATACAAGCGAACTTGATTTTAGTAATTTTGATAAATTAAAAGAGCAACTATTAAGCCTTAGCAAAAACGCTGAAATTAAAGAAATCCTAAAAAACCGCCTAAATGATATAAAGATTTTAAATAATGAGTTTAAGCTAACAAACGAGCAAATCATAAAATTACTTGACGCTAATAATATTAAAATTTCTCACACAAACGGCGGAAATGTCGATGCTTTAGGTATGCTTGAAAGTCGTGGAATGAAATATGATTTAGTAATTGTTCTTGATTTTAATGATGATTTAGTGCCAAAGCGAAGTGTTAGTGAAATGTTTTTAAACAATGCTGTTCGCACAAAGGCTGGGCTAATTAGCTATGCTGATAGAGAAAATTTACAAAGGCATTATTATAAAGAGCTTTTTAATGCCAAAGAAGTTTTTGTTTTATACCTTGAAAACGAAGAAAAATCACCCGCTAGAATGCTAAAAGATTTTAGTTGCGAAAGACAAATCGTAGATGAAAAAGGGTTAATTGAATCATTCTTAAAGGCATTTAATGGCAATTTAAAAGCAAATGAAAACATACTTGAGCCTGATTTAGAACTTATAAAAAATCATAATTTTTTTGCAAAACCGCTTAGTTTTTCAAGATTATCGTGCTATTTAAACTCACCTTATGAGTATTATTTAAAATATATTTTAGAATTAAGTGAGCCTAGCAATTCAAACGAAAAAGCAGCAGTTGGGACTATGGTTCATGAGTTTTTACAAAACGCTGATTTTAAGAATTTAAAACAAGAATTTGAAAAAGAGCTAAAAGACAAATTAAGCCCAATTGATTATGCTTTAATATACGATAATTTAGATGAAATCGCATATTATATTAACAACAATCAGCCAAGTGCAAATTGCGAAGAAAAGCTTTCGGGTAAAATTGCAAATATTGATGCTTACGGGATAGCTGATAGGATAAGTGATGAGCTAATAATTGATTATAAGACTACAAACAAGCCAAATTCTACTAAAAATCACGAAAAACAATTAGCCTTTTACGCAATGCTTTTAGATAAGCCTACAATACAAACAGCTTTAATTTATTTAAAAAGCACTCGTGGGGCGGTGTTTGAATGTAAAAATTTTAATAAATTATCTCAAGAGATTGAAAGCGACATTGCAACTCTTAAAGATGGCTTCGTCTTAGAAAAAAATGAAAATGCTTATGGCTATTATCATTTAATAATCAATAAAAAGGATAGAGTATGAAACATATCGCATTAGCAGCAAGTGCTGGAAGTGGCAAGACTTTTACTCTAAGTGTTAGATATATTGCTTTAGTTTTAAGTGGGGCGAGTATTAATGATATAGTAGCTCTTACATTTACAAAAAAAGCCGTAAATGAGATGAAAGAGCGAATTACAAAGGTATTTTTAGAGCTTGAAAATAGAGCTGCCGAGCTTCAATTTTTGCAAGATTTATTAGGTTTAAGTGCCGAGCAAATCATAAATACAAGAAATAAATTCTTAAAAAACTTTAAAGAAGACGAGCTTAGGATTTATACTTTTGATAGCTTTTTTTCTAAGATTTTAAGGCTTTTTGCAACACACGAAGGCTTAAGCGTAGATGCGGAACTCATTGATTATTTAGATATTAAAGAAGAGTTTTTAAAGTCTTTAGATACAAATGAAGCCATAAAATTAGTAAGAGATTTAAAAGATTTTAATATGAGTTTAGGAGATTTTTTAAACTGGCTTGAGAGTTTGTATTTAAATTATACAGGCGAAAAAATCATAAATGATACGACTTTTATAAATCCTTTTGATGAGTTTTTAAGGCTTAAAGATAATTTTACTGGAGCAAATAAAAAAGTTGATGAATGGCTTGGCAAAATTACGGATTTAAATTCTTTACTTTCTAGCTCATTTTTAGACGCTAGCAAATCAAATATACAAAAAGCCCTAGATTTACCAACTTTTGCAGCAGCTTATGAAGAATTACTCTTAATAGTTGCTAAATATTATGGTTTTTTAGAGAGCAATCAATTAAAATTATGCTTTAATTATTTAGACAAATTTAGCGAAGTTGCGAAAAATTATCATAAAGAGCAAAACATTTTAAGCTTTAGTGATGTGGCGATTTATGTTCATAAAATATTGCAAAATAAGGATTTAAAAGACCTTTTTTATTTTAGACTTAATTCAAATCTAAGCCATCTTTTAATAGATGAGTTTCAAGATACTTCGGTTATTCAATACGAAATTATTAAGCCAATAGTTGAAGAAATAGTGGCTGGAATTGGCATAGATGATAAGCAAAAAAGCTTTTTTTATGTAGGGGATAAAAAGCAATCAATTTATTCATTTAGGGGTGCTAAACAAGAAGTATTTGATTTATTTCACAAAAACAAAACCTATAATATAAGCTTGCAAAATCTTGATACTAATTATCGTAGTAAAAAAGCCATAGTAGAGTTTGTAAATAATAATTTTAAAAATCTTTATGATGATTATTACGAGCAATTAGTTGCAAGTAAAGAAAACGGAGTTGTAAGCAAAATAATCACCGAAAATTACTTAAACGATGTTTATAAAAAGATTGCAAGTTTGCTACAAAACGGAGCAAAATTAGATGATATTTGCATACTTACAAGAGATAATGCAAACGCAAATGAAATAGCTAATTTTTTAAATGAATTTGGTTTGAAAACTAATGTAAATAATAACTCTTTATTAGTTTCAAAAATGAGCGTTAGGGTTTTAATAGAATTTGCAAAATACTCTATTTTAGGAGATGAGATTTATGGCTTTTTTGTAAAGTCTGTGCTAGGCAAGGATTATTTAAGGCTTAAAATTGATATTACAAAAAGTGCTTATGAGATTTATAATGAGATAATAATTCATCTTGATTTATGTAAAGATGAGTATGTTTTAGAGTTTTTAGATGAAATTAGTTCTAAAGATTTTTTAGATACGATATATAATCTTAGTAATAAACTTGCATCAAACAATGAAGCAAAAGGCATAAATATTATGACAATTCATAAGAGCAAGGGCTTACAATTTGAGCATTTAATCTGCGTTCATTTAAGTAAAACCCCTCCACACGATACAGGGCTTAAAATTGAATATGATTTTTCTAGCCACAAATGGTATGGCTTTAAAAAGGACGCTAGTGCTATTAGAAATCTTAGATGTTTTTATGATAAAGATTATGCAAAAAAGCTTGAAATTTATGAGAATACGAAAAAAACTGATGAGATAAATACTTATTATGTAGCTTATACAAGAGCGATTAGCTCTCTTTGTATTATTATGAATGATGGAGCTGGACTTAGCGGGATTAATTATAATGAAATTACAAATGAGAGTTTAGATGATGATTTGCTTAATTTTAGATATAAAGAAAATGAAGCAAGTGCTATAAATATTAGCTATGAGTTTAATCCTTGTGTGCCACTTCAAAATGTCAAGGCTAAAGAGTTTAGCACTGATGCGATTATGCTTGGAAACGCATTTCACTATTTTTGTGAATTGAGTGATTTTAATGATGAAAGCTTGAATGAATGTTTAAGACTTGCATATAATAAGTTTAATCAAGTAGATTTTGATAAATTAAAAAAACTTTGCGAAGATTTGCTTAAATGCGTAGAGTTTAAAGAATTAATCAAAAATCATAATTTGATTAAAGAATATAACTTTTTATATGAAAATAAAGTAAATAGAATAGATTTATTAGCTATTAGCGATGATTGGGTTAAGATAATTGATTATAAAAGCTCGTTTTTTAATAAATCTTATGAAAAACAGCTAAAAACCTATGAAAACTTTATAAAAACTAGATTTTCTAATCACAAAATTAGCTCTTATGTAGTGTTTTACGAAAACGAAGAATTTAAATTAAAAAGAATTTAAATTCTTTAAAATTAAATTGATTTTGTGGTGAAAATCTTAATTCATAATCTAAATACGAATTAAGATTTATTATTTTTCAAAACATATAATTTCTAAAATATTTTAGAAAGTCATTAGGTAATGAATACGCTTATATTTGGAATTGTTTTTGGATTTTTATTAGCAAGATATAGATTTTGCTTTTTTTCTGGTTTTAGAAATCTTTTTTATTTTAAAGATTTTTCATTTGTTAGTGCTTTAAGTTTTTGTATATTTTTACAATCTCTTGGCTTATTCATATTAGAACATTTTAAACTAATTACCATACCCGAGTTTAAATTCTCAATACTTGCTACTATTATAGGTAGCTTTGCATTTGGCGTTGGAATGGCGTTTAGCAAGGCTTGTGTTAGTGGTAGTTTTACTAGAGTTATTAATAATAGTTTTTATTTAATAACGGCTTTTTCTTTTGCTTTTAGTATGGCTTTATTTAATGGAATATTTAAAAAATATATAGATATTTTTACAAAAAATGAGCTTACTAATATTCATACTTTTTTAAATATTTCGCCTTTTATCTTAGTGATTTTACTTGGAATTTTAAGTATATATTTAATCTATAAAGCCAAAAAAATCAGCATTCTAGCAATAGTTTTAGCAATTTTAAGTCTTTTAATGTGGAAAATGATTGGTTTTAGTTTTACTTTATCAGTTCCTAGTAAAAATATGATTTTATATCTAGTAACCAATCAATATAGGTATTTAGATTCTGGAGTTTATTTTTTATTTGGTTGTATTTTAGGTGGGATTGTTGCGAATTTAAAATCATTTTCGCTTCAAGGTGTATCGCTAAAACAAGGATATTTTAGTGTAATTGGAGGCTTTTTGATGGCTTTTGGAGCTTCTCTTGCAAGTGGTTGCAATGTGGCAAATATTTTAATAGCTAGTGCTTATTTTAGCTTTCAAGCTTTTATATTTTTACCTTTTATGCTTTTTGGATTTTTGATTATTTTAAGGAGAGTATCGTGAAAAAATTAATTTTATTGTTTGCACTTATTTTTAGTGCTTGTTTTAATGCTGATAATGTTAAATTATTAAATACTTATGAGTTTAAAGCTAGATTAAATAGTGATTATTTGATAATTGATACAAGAATTGATAGTTATTATAATGGTTTTAGCGAAGATGGGGCAAAAAACGGCGGTCATATTAAAGGGGCTTTAAATATTAGTGCTTTATCAATGGATTTTGTTGAAAATAAAAAATTTGAAGAATATTTCAAAGGCAAAGGCATTACAAAGGATAAAAAGCTCGTATTTTATGGCTCTAATTTAGATGAGATAAAAAAAGTTAGCTCGGAGTTTTTAGCTCGTGGTTATAAAGGCGAGATTTATGCTGATTTTATAGATTATGCAAATAATAATGATTTAGTAAAACTTAAAAACTATCAACTAGCAGTCTATCCTAAATGGCTAAATGACTTAATGCAAGGCAAAAAAGTTGAGAGTTTTGATGGTAAAGACTTTATGGTTTTTGAGGTTAGTTGGGGAGAAAATAGTGATGAATACAGCGAGCATATAAAAGGTGCTTATCATTTTAATACTGATTTAATAGAGAATGCTCCTGTTTGGAATTTAAGTGATGCAAAAACTTTAGAAAATAATCTTTTAAGCTTAGGAATAACAAGCGAAAAAACTATAATTTTATATTCTAAAAATCAAATGGCAGCTTTAAGAGTATTTTTTGCACTAAAATACGCTGGGGTTAAAGATGTTAGATTTTTAAATGGTGGGCTATATTCTTGGCAAGAAGCAGGATTTAGCATAGAAAAAACTTCAAATATACCTAATAAAGAAAGTGATTTTAAAGCGATAATTCCTGCAAATACTAATATAAATATATCAATGCCAGATGATATTAAAAATTATAAAGGGGATTTAAAGCTAGTAAGTATTAGGGCTTGGGATGAGTTTATAGGCAAAATTAGTGGTTATGATTATATACCAAAAAGTGGTGAGCCAAAAGGAGCTATTTGGGGATTTGCAGGGACAAATTCATCTAATGTGGCTGATTATTATGACCCTGATGGAACGCTTAGAAATCCTTATGAAATATATGAATTGTGGCAAAGTCAAGGCATTAATAAAAATGATAATTTAGCTTTTTATTGTGGCACAGGCTGGAGAGCTAGTGTTGCTTGGTTTATTGCCTTACTTGATGGTTGGGAAAATATTTATGTATATGATGGTGGCTGGAATGCTTGGCAAATGGATGAGAGCTTAGAAGTGCAAAAGAATTTAGATTTAGTTAAACCTGATTCAAAAAACGATTATGGAGCAGTGTTTAAAGAAGGTGCTAGTTGTAAAAGCTAATCAAAAGCTATTCTTAAAGAATAGCTTTAATCATCATAAAATGATTATAAAGAGTATATGCAACACTAAATAAAATTATTGTAATTGTTAAAATGAGAGTTTTGCTAAGTGTAGGCTCAAAAAAGCTCTCGCTTAAATTAATTTGTATTTTTTGATTAAGCGATGAGCTTTTAAAATTTTTATAGTTTTTTAATTATCTAAATTGCCTTCTTTCAAATTTTGCTTTAGGTTCTGCTTTTGTATCTATAGGTAAAATATTAGCAAAGCATCCAATATCAACAAAAACAAGTATCCCAAAAATCCAACCATTTATTGAATCATAAAATGTATATAATATATAAGTTAATACGCAAAAAGCAATAAACCAGCCAAGCGAAAATGTTCTCTCGTGCTCGTAAGTAATTTCAGCTTGACAGCCCCTACATACTTTTACACCAAATCTTAATTCTTCATCACAAAAAGGACATATCATCGTTTTTGTATCTTTTGACATAATTGTCTCCTATTTTGATTTATTTGTTAAATAATAAAAAAAAAAAAAAACAACGCATTGTAAATATTTTCAGCCTTTCGTAATACCTTAAATTACTTAATCGTATTGCTATTAGTTTTAAAAAACTTGTTTGTTTAGATTGATTAGAGCTTAGAAGTGCAAAAGAATTTAGATTTAGTTAAATCTGATTCAAAAAACGATTATGGAGCAGTATTTAAAGAAGGTGCAAGTTGTAAAAGCTAGACTAAGTAAGCCTAACACCAAGAGTTTGAAATTAGTTAAATTAAGTTTTTATAAGTGTTAGGCCAAATTAATCTAGTGCTAGGCTTAATGCCTAGCTATTTTTAGAATGTATATTTTGCTTCAAATCTGATTAGTTTTTCATCTTTTTTATTATCTTTTATACCTTCATAATTTTTTGTTTTACCATAAGCATAGAATGCTGAGAAGTTTAATTTGTCGCTATATTTGTAAGATAGTTGTGGCTTAACTTCAAATAATTTTTCTTTATCAGTTTTATCGCCATTTTTGATTTTATTTGTTCCGCTAATAATATCAACACCAAATCTTACATCTTCAAATGTATAGCCAATTGTTCCGAATACGAAATCTTTTTTACCTATTGCTCCTGTTTGGTAATCTTTCATAGCGTATTCGCCATAATTAATCAATTTGCCACTATCTTCTATAGTATTAATTGTAGCTTTATCCTTTTTACCATAACCAGCATAACCTATATTAAAATCTAAGCCGAATGCGTCAAAGCCAGCTTCAATAGCATAAAAATTACCATTAGCTACTTCGTCGCCTGTAGCTTTTTTTAATAAATCTTTTCTATCTTTTTTAAGATTATTACCTGCGTATTGAGCGTGAATATTGTATGCGAAATCATCTTTATCACCTAAATTAACATTGAAATCTACCGTATATAATGTGCCCCAACTAGCCATATTTGCTACCCATAACTCTGCTGCTACTGGGTCAAAATTAGCAATTGCTGCTATACCATATATATTTTTACCACTTACGCTTTTTATACTATCATCATCATTTTTTGTAGCAATAACGCCTAAATCACTATCTTTATTGTAATTATCAAAAGCATAAGCTGCTAAAGTTACATTCTCAATGCTATTATTTACGATTTTTAATCCTGTTCCTAATAAATCATCAGTCCAAATTGAGCCAATTTCCATTCTACCGAACATAAATGAGGTATCGTAATTTGTGTAAGTTAAATAAGCATCTCTTATATTAAAAGTTTTGCTTGTATTTATATTATTTTCAACTTTATCTCTTAAAGCTTCATTAGATGGTGTTAAACCTGGTTTGTTTAAAGCAAATGAAGCATCTTGGTTTGAATACTGAAATAATGCAGTAGCTTTAAAATTATCAGCTATATCTGAAGTGAATTTTAATTGAGCTTTATATCCATGTAATTGGATTGTATCTTTTGTAGATTTGTCTTTTAATGAATTTTTTTCGCTAATTCCTTCATATCTATATCTTAACATACCTGATAAATCTACATTTTGAATAGCTTCATCTAAAGCAACAGCATTTGCAACTGACATTGAACCTGCAGTAATTACTGCAATTAAACTAAGTTTTACTAGTTTCATTTTTACATCCTTTTTTTAAAAATTGCAATGCTATTCTACCCCCCCCCATCTTTAAAATAAACTTAAATGGAATAATTTTTTTAGAATTTAAAAAAGTCAAATTTTATTTTTAATTTATCTTAAAATTATCTTAATTTAAGATATTATTAAGATTAAAAACATATAATCAGCTTTTTAAAAAATTTTGGCAAAGGTAAAATCATGACAAAAATAACAAAGCCAAACGAAGTTAAAAGAGATTGGATAATTGTAGATGCTGAAGGTAAGCGTTTCGGTCGTCTTTTAACAGAAGTTGCGACAATATTAAAAGGCAAACATAAGCCTTGTTATACACCAAATGTTGATTGCGGAGATTATGTTGTAATTATCAACGCATCTAAAGCAGAATTTACTGGAACAAACAAAGCTGATGATAAATTATATCACAGACATTCAGGCTATTTTGGAAGCACTAAGAGTGAAAAATTCGGTGATTTATTAGCAAATAATCCAGCAAAATTATATAAATTAGCAGTTCGTGGAATGTTGCCTAAAACTACTTTAGGTCGTGCAATGCTTAAGAAATTAAAAGTTTATGCAGGTAGCGAACACCCACATACAGCTCAGGTAAAAGGAAAGTAAAATGGCAAAAGTTTATGCAACAGGTAAAAGAAAAACTGCAATAGCTAAAGTTTGGGCTAAGGCTGGAAGTGGTAAAATTATAGTGAATGGCGTTGATTTAAATACTTGGTTAGGCGGACACGAAGCTATTAAATTAAAGGTAGTTCAACCTTTATTAGTAACTAAGCAAGAAGGTTTAATGGACATTACAGCTAGCACATTAGGTGGTGGTTATAATGCTCAAGCTGAAGCTTTAAGACACGGAATTTCTCGTGCTTTAGCTGCTATGAGTGCTGATTTTAGAGCGCTACTTAAACCACAAGGTTTATTAACTCGTGATAGTCGTGTGGTTGAGCGTAAAAAATACGGCCGCAGAAAAGCAAGAAGAAAACCACAATTTAGTAAACGTTAATTCGATTTTGAAATTAGGAGTATTCATGAAAAAGATGAGTTTAGTTTTAAGTGCAGCTGCAATGATAGCTGTTAGTGCAAATGCAAGTGATATTAATTTTGAAGGCTTAGAAATAAGCCCAATCGCTACATACAATGTTCCAGAAGGAAATCTTGACCTTATGAATAAATTTGGTTATGGATTAAGAATTGGTTATATGTATGGTGCAGTAGGAACAGAAATTGGTTATGAGCACCAAAAAGGTGAATATAAAAGTATAGATAATTCAGGTCATACTCCAGTGGGTATTGATAGAGGTTATTTAAACTTAGTATTCCCAGTTAAAGTTGGTGATACTAACTTTGATTTCTATGGATTATTAGGTGTTGGTTATGAAAACTTCAGCGAAAATCTATATGACAATAAAAACGGAATGTTTGGTCATTATGGTATTGGTTTAAAATACAAAATTTACAAAAGCTTTGGTTTAAGAGCAGAAGTTCGTGACCAAATTAAATTCCGCCACGCTGATCACCATGTAATTAGCACTTTAGGTGTAATTTTTAACTTTGATGGTAAAAAAGAAGAAGTTGTTCCAGCTCCACAACCAGTTGTAGAAGTTAAACCTGAGCCAGTAGTTGTTAAACCTGAGCCAAAACCACAACCAAAACCAAAAGCATGTTATGATTTAGAATTAGTTAAAGTTAATTTTGGATTTGATAAGAGCAATGTAACTGCTAACTATATTCCTGAAATTGAGCGTTTAGCTAAATTAATTAAAGAAGAGCCTGCATATTTTGCAAATATCACAGGATATACAGATTCAATCGGTACATCTGCTTATAACAAAAAATTATCAGAAAAAAGAGCTAAAGCAGTAAAAGCTGAACTTGTAAAAGCTGGTGTTAGCGAAGACAGAATTAATCCAAGTTGGGCTGGCGACCAAAATGCAATCGGCGATAACAAAACAAAAGAAGGCCGTGCAGCAAACCGCAGAGTTGAATTAAAAATCATCTGCCAATAATTTTATAAATTATTTTTAGGTTTCACAGATTATGTGAAACCTTTTCTTTTTTTCTTCTAAATTATTACAATTTTAATAGTATTATTCGCTTCATTTTATTTTTTTAGGTTTATTATGAAGTTGAGTATAAAAGATATTATTTTTATGAATTTGATCGGGATTTTTTCTTTAAGACAAATTCCTTATGTCGCACAATACGGAGCTAGTTCTATTATTTTATGGCTTTTTGTAGCATTTGGATTTTTTATTCCTTTAGCTTTGATATGTGGAGAACTTGGTTCTAGATTTTCTAAAGGTGGTGGTATATTTTTATGGATTAATAAAGCTTTTGGAGTAAAAGTAGCTTATTTTTGTTTGATTTGTTATCTTCTATCTTGTTTAGCTTTTTTCCCAATGATGTTGTATTTCGCAGCAAATTCTTTAGCTTATATATTTAATTTACAGGCAAAATCTTATTTTATCGCAATATTTTCTATATTGAGTTTTTTTATTTTGACATATATAAATTATAGGGGTTTTAATATACCAAATTAATAAATAAAGTATTTGTTTATTTTGGAATTTTATTTCCTACATTGCTTTTAATAGTTGTAGCTTTAATGTTTTATTTGACTAATCACAAAATCACAACTCCTTATAATTCAGGGTATTTAATTACACTTGATTTAAATACTTTAGTGTTTTCAAGCACTATGATGTTTGCATTTGCAGGGCTTGAGCTTAGCACAATGATAGGTGCTAAAATTGATAACGCTCAAAAAAATTATCCAAAAGCTATATTTTTTAGTGCATTTATAATAGTAGGTATTTATATTTTAGGCACTTTTTGTGTTAATGTGATATATCCTGCAAAAGATACTGATATATTAGATGGTATTATGCAAGCAATTACTTATGCTGAAAACAATTTGGGTTTTAAAGGTCTTAGTCAATTAATGGCTTTTAGTTTATTTGTAGGCACTTTAGGGCAGATTAATTCTTGGTTGGTAGCGCCAATATATATGCTAGCTAATGCTTCAAAAGAAGGAATAATTAAATTTTATGAAGCAAAACCACATCCAAAATACAATACCCCTTATAAGGCTTTATTTTTTCAGGCATTTTTAGTTAGTATTATTTGTATATTTTGTGTATTTTTTAATAAATCTCAAGATATTTATTGGTTACTTAGTTCTCTTACCACGGTTAGTTATTTTTTACCTTATATTGCAATGTTTTTAGCGTATTTTAAATTAAAAAATTATTGTGAAAATGAATTAGAATTTAAAATACAAAATCAAATTCTTAGTTATTTTTTAGCGATATTAGGTCTTAGTAGCGTAGTATTTGCTTTAATATTAAGTTTTATTACTCCAAACGAAGAAGAACAAAGTGAATTAATATATTTTTTACAAATTATGAGTTCTCCTATATTAGCATTAATAATTGCTATTTTTAGTTTTAATAAAACTCGTAATAAATAAAGCTTATTTAATATTTATCAAAATATTATTGTTTTGATAAGTATTTTTTTGTTTTTTTATAGGTTTTTCTCCGCTGATGCTAATTTGTATATATTCATCTGGAGTTGGCTCCTTTATTTTTATGGGTTCAGTTTGAGGAATTTCTTCTTGTAATTCTTCTTCATCTTCAAATAATATATCTAAAGCTTTTTTTAATTTTCTTAATTTTTTTTCATCTAATTCACTTAGTTTTTTTTGCAAATCATAATTTATATCATCGTTTTGATATAAATTTTTAGGTATAGTTGGGTCTTTCCAATCTGGATTTTCACTAAAAGGAATTTTATCTCCAGGAAAATCTAAAGTATATGCAAATAAATTTAAACTTAAAATAAAAACAGCTAATTTTCTCATATTTTTTCCTAATTAAATTTTTCATATTATAAAAAGTTATGAAATATATTATATTTTTTTTCAAAAAAAGATAATAATTTATAATAAGTGTTACTTTTATACACATTTTTTAAAGTTTTAAATACAATTTAAATACATTTTATGAATTATTCTGCTAAAGTAATCTTAATTTTTTAATTTTTTTTAAGGAGAAATGATGAAAAGAGCAATTTCTATTATTATTTTGATTGCTATTCCATTTTTATTCGCTACTATTTTGCCCGTGCCAAGTGGCTTAAGCGAAGCTGCGTGGGTAATGTTTGGTATTTATCTTTCAGCAGTTTTAGGTCTTGTATTTAAGCCTATACCAAATTCTATGGTATTAATTACTGCAGTGGCAGGAACTGCACTATTTATGGGACCTTATTTAGGTGGTGCAAAAGAAGCTACAAAACAAGCTTTAAGTGGCTATGCAAGTTCAACTACTTGGATTATAGTTTCTGCATTTGCTTTAAGTATTGCATTTACAAAAACCGGTCTTGGTAAAAGATGGGCTTATTTTTTAATAGGTAAATTTGGTAAAACTACTTTAAGACTTAGCTATGTTACTGCATTTTTAGACTTAGTAGTATCACCTGCAACTCCATCAAATACTGCAAGAGCAGGCGGAATTGTCTTTCCAATTGTAAATTCAATCGCACAATCTTTATCAAAAGATAAAGTTGAAACAGAAAATAGAGTAGGTGCGTTTTTGGCGTGTAATTCTTATATGAGTACAAAAATGACTTCATTTATATTTGCAACCGCAATGGCTGGAAATATGCTAGTGATTGGTTATGCAAATGATATTTTAGGAACTCACTTAAATTGGGGGAATTGGGCTGTTGCTATGATAATTCCTGGTATTGTGTGTTTATGTGTAATTCCACTAGTTGTTTATATTTTTGTTCGCCCTGATATAAAAAAGATTGATAATGTAGTAATTTCAAAACAAGGCTTAGAAGAATTAGGAGAGATGAAAAGAAGTGAGAAAATGCTTGTTTTAATCTTTGTTCTAGCATTGCTTGGTTGGTCTGTTCCGTCTTTAGCTAGTTCTTTATTTGGATTAAAGATTGATATAGATGCTACTGCAGTAGCTGTTGGTGCTATGAGTTTATCAGTATTACTTGGCGTTTTAAAATTTGAAGATATAGCAGGTTCTAAAGAGTGTATAGGGACATTATTTTGGTTTGGTGGTATTATGTCACTATCAGGTATGATGAATAAATTGGGCTTTTTTAAATGGCTTGGAACATTTATTCAAGGCAATATGAATTTAGATTTAGACCCATTGATAGTATTAATAATCATTGGTTTTATTAGTATTATCGTAAGATATTTATATGCTAGTGCAACCGTTTTCATTACAACTCTTTTACCGGTTTTATTTTTAATAGGCAAAAGCGCAGGAGTTGATCCTTATTTATTAGCATTTTTATTAATTACTACAAATTCTTATGGCGGAGCATTAACTCATTTTGGTGGTCCTGCTGCTTCAGTTATTTTTGGAGCTGGATATAACACCGTAAAAGAATGGTGGATTACTGGATTTGTAGTGGCTATGGTATCTTTTATTTTATGCCTTGTAATAGGTCTTCCTTATTGGGAAATGTTAGGAATGAATTAATTTTTTTTCTTGTTTTGATAGGAATATCAAAACAAGAATTTCATAATCAAATATTAAGTAAAATATATTTAAAATATCACACTTTTATTTTTTTATAAGCAAATTTTATTATCATATGCAATTTTAGCCCAAGTGGTGAAACTGGTAGACGCGCTAGACTCAAAATCTAGTAGGAGCAATCCTGTGTCGGTTCGAGTCCGACCTTGGGCACCATAAATAAAAAAGGAATATAAAAATGCCAAAAGACGCAAACGGAAACGAATTACAAGCAGGAGATAATGTTAGCGTTATTAAAGATTTGAAAGTAAAAGGCAGTTCTTTAACTATTAAAAGAGGAACTAATGTAAAAAACATAAAGCTTACTTCAAATGATGATGAAATAGAAGCAAAAGTTGATAAACACGGAGTTATAGTTTTAAAAACTTGTTTTTTAAAAAAGGCTTAACATTTATGAAAAAATTTTTAACATTTTTACCTATTGCTTTATTGGCAAATCCATTTGATGACTTAGTAAATGCGTATAATCAAGAAGATTATAAAACTTCTTATGATATAGCTAGTTCTATTTGTAAGCAAACTTGCTCTGATATTAATTTAAATCTAATTATGGGTAAAAGTGCTTTTAGATTAGGTTTATACGATGAAGCTTTAGCTGCTTATGATAGGGTTTTGGTATTAGATGATACTAATACAGAAGCGAGATTACAAAGTGCTATTATTTATCAAAAAAACGGGAATTTAGCTTTACTTAAATTAGAACTAGAGAATTTAAAAGATGATGAACGCTTAAATGATGATGAGAAAGCTTTAGTTGCTAGTATGTTAAAAAATGTTAAATATCAACAAAAAGCCAATAATGAAATAAATATACCTTATGCGAGTATTGGTTTTGGATATGGATATGATAGCAATCCAAAAAAGCAGAATTTAAAAGATAGTTATTTACCAGTGCCACAATTAGGCATTAATTTTCCAATACCAGGTGCTAAGCACCAACCAGCTAGTAGTATTTTAGCTAATCTTAATGCTGGCTATAAAAAACAAGTTAATAATGTATATGATTATGATATAAATATTAATTTTTATAATAAGTATTATATAAAACCAATTGAAGAAGATTTTCAGAATTTAAGTGTATTTACAGCTTCAATTAATAATGGTTTTGAGATATCAAGACAATTTAAATTAAATATTTTAATGTCTTATGATTATATTATTTTAAAACAAAAAAGATATTTAAATACCTTTACAGCAGATATTTCAGGTGATTATTATACTGAAAGTGGGCTAGCTTTTGGTCTAGGCTATACAATTAATCATAATAATTATTTGATAGAAGATAATAAAGAGAATGATTCAAATCATCATAGTATTTATGCTATGAGTAAGATTATTTCTCAAAGAAGTATGTCTTATCTAAAAATTGCTTATGATATAGAAAAAACTAGCAGAATTAAAGAAAGTTCAAATAATTATAAAGAATATTCAGCTACTGCCGGAATTATTTATATGTTAAATAAACAAGTAATATTAAAAGCAAGTTTAGGTTATGCTAAAAGTAAATATGATGAAAAAATCTTCTTAAATACGAGAAACGATATAACCTATAGAGTAAATTTTGGTGCTGAATACAATATGGATCATCATAATTTCTTCTCACTTGATTTAGGATATAATAGGGTAAAATCAAGTATTGAATACAATTCTTACGATAATCTTTACACTAATTTAATGTATAAATATAAATTTTAAGCTAACAACCTTTTAAAATATGCTATAATTTGGCATCATTTTGAAAGGATACGCTATGAAAAAAATATTATTGTTATTAAGTGTAATAACTCTAACCTATGCAAGCGTAGGTAAAATATCAGCCATTAGAGGTGATGCAGTAGTTATCTCAAAAGGTAATGAAATAAAAGCTTTATTAAATCAAGAACTTGATGAAAGCGATATTATAAAAACGGGAAACAATGCAAGATTACAAATAATCTTTAATGACAACACCGTTACTACTCTAGGTAAAAACACAAGCTTAGAAATAAAACAATTCTTATTAGATGGAAAAAACTCTAAAGTAAATCTTGAAGTAAGTGAAGGAAGCTTTAAGGTAATCACAGGAGAAATCTCAAAACT
>NZ_JACGAU010000021.1:0-27171 GCF_020137595.1 Campylobacter sp. RM12640 | reverse complement strand
CTAAATCATAATCAAATAATAGCTTTACAATATCATTAAAAGTAGCATTTTCATTATTTAAAACATCTTCTACTTTATTTTCTAATTTATTTTTAACCCACTCATTAAAACCTGTACTCATAGTATGTTTGTTATATATATTTTTATTTAAATCTTTATTTGATATATGATTATCTTTTTGTAATTTATGTTTTTTTTCAAGTTTAATTGCTAAATTTTGTAAAATTTTAACGTCATTATATGGATTAATTACTTTATATGTTATTGGATTGACTTTATTAATAGCTATATGCATATGTAAATTATTAGTATTTGTATGGACCGCACTTACTCTTTGATGTTCTTTCATACAAAGAACAGCAACTATTTCATTTTCTATATCATCTAAAATTTCTTTTTTAGGTTTTTCATCTTCTTTAAAAGATACTATTAAGTGCATAGTTTTATCTTGTTTAGTTATAGTATTTAAAATTTGAGTATTTAAAATTTCAAATATATTATCATCTATATCATCAAAAGAACAATTTGAAAACTTAAATGATTCTACTTTATCATTTTCTTTATGTTCTTTATCTACTATATAATTAAATAATTTTTTATCATCTCTATCAAGTATATAATTTGCTAAATTTTTAAAACTCGATTTGTTTTGCTTTTTAAATATCACTTTTTTTATAATCATTTTTGATTATCTCTTTTGCTTTTTCTTTAAGTTCTATTTGCAAATCTAATATTTTATCTACTATTTTTTCAATATCTTCATAGCTTTTATTTTTTGAAAAATTATTTTTTTTATCTTCATTTTTTACTAACCAATGTTTAAATAAACCACCAAGTCGACCAATATCACCAGCAATTAATAATAAATCACTTGCTACTTTTTGGTCAGTAATTGATTTGATAGGATAGTTATTTGCTATGTTATATAAATATTTAGATACTGAAAAATTATAATTATTAGCTTTATTCTTTATATTGTTATATTCATCTTCGGTAACTCTAAAGTGTATTTGTTTGATTTTATTTTTTTTCATTTGGTGCATATCCTTATTTTTGGAGCTTTAGCGACAAAACTTAGTATTTGTGTAGCAAATACATATCCTGTCCTTTTTAGACTCCAAATTATAGCAAAAAAACAATATTTTTTTATAAAAAATACTATATTGAATTATAATTGCTTATAATTAATTATATTTTATTAAAATTAATTATATTTTATTATTAAGGGCAGCAATGAAACGTGGAGAAGCAAAAATTGAATTTTATAGTAATATTGAATATATTAAGGATAAATATAACTCTGGCATAGTAGTATCTAAAATACTTTTTGAGCATTTCAAAAAAGAAAAAAATATTCAAATGTGTTATGAGCAATTTAATAAATATTTTAACGATGAATTTAAATTAAAAAATCAATTAAATTATACAAAAAATGAAAATATTTCTAAGGATATTAAAGAACCAAAAAAAATAGAAATTAGAAATGATAATAAAGTTTTTTCTCCTTTATACGGTAAAGATATTAAAAAGATTTTATAAAATATATATAGTAATTATATATATTCTATATAAAAATTATATAATTTTAAGATTATTATTATATAATAATTAAAAATTTAAGGAGTTTATTTGAAAAATTTATATTTTTACTTGATTTATTCTTCATTTTGGTATCCATTTTTTGTAGCTTTTATGTTATCAGCTAAAGCAGCTAGTTTAATCACTGATTCTTTTATAATTGGTGCTATTATTGCTGTTTTAGGTTGTTTTTATTTAGGAATGTTATTTATAAAAATAATAGAAATGATTGCAGAATATTTTTATAGTAAAAAATTATTTTATGGTGCATTATTTGAATCAATTTATGTAGTTAGTATTCCATTTTATATTTTTATGGATTTTTATAAATTTTTTTCAAATGAATATTTTGAAATTTTATTTATAAGAATACCGAATTTTACACATTATGGTAATTTTATTAATATAATTATTTATCTAATTTTATATTTTTATTTTGTTAGAAAATATACAAAAATTTTTATTGAAGATAAAAAAAGTGATTTAAAAAAATAAATTAAAAAATAAATTTAAATTTTAATAATAAAACAATAATTTATTTTTAAAATATATAATAAATGCACAAAAACATATCTAAAATTAAAAATTTACATTTAATCTATACTTAACCTTATATACAATAAAAAATAGTTTAAAATCGTTTTTAGAACTTAATTTAAACTTAAAGAATAATTTTTTTTAAAATTTTAAATTTTTTAAAAATTCAAATTTTTTTAAATTTTTACAAATCTTAATTTAAACTTAAAGAATATGATGGTAAAACAAATTTTACAAATCTTAATTTAAACTTAAAGAATAATTTTTTTTAAAATTTTAAATTTTTTAAAAATTCAAATTTTTTTAAATTTTTACAAATCTTAATTTAAACTTAAAGAATAAAATTTAATAAAATTAAATTCTTAAAATTCTTAAAATTTTATTTTTTATTTTGGAGAATATAATAATATGTAATCTTAAAAAATGCTTAAGACATTAAACTGCTATTTTATAGGGGTTTTCTTAAATACGATATTTTTTATCTTGTTTCACACGTGAAACAGAATAACTCACACGTGAAACTAACAATATCACTAGTGAAACAAACGCAATAATAAAAAAATTATTATTTTTCTCAAAATGTTTAAAATGTTTCATTTATAGAAACAAATGTTAATTTTTTTGTTATATTATTTTGTAAGTTTTGTTTTAAAGGATTTTTATGGATATTAGACATTTAGAAGAAGATAGATTATCTAAAAATTTGTTAAGCATTGAAAAAACTAATTTGGATACCAATGGTAATGTTTTAAATAAAGAAGAAATTGTAGTAAAGCATTTTGTTAAACGTGATGAATTTATTCAATTTTTTGTAGAAAATATTAATTTTATTAATACTGAACTTTCAAATATAGAAAGACAAATTTTATTTGCAACAATTACTAGAATGAATTATGGGAATGTAGTTACTATCTATTCAGGGTTAAGAAAAGAATTTATGGCTTTAACAGGACTTAGTAAAGCTTCTGTTTCAAGAGCTATTCAAGGTTTAATTGAGAAAAAAGTTTTATTACCACTAAATACACCTGAACTTCAAGAAAAGTATATGGTTTTTAATCAAGATAGCTTTTTAGTAAATCCAAACATTGTTGGAAAAGGTAGCTTTAGAGAGTTAAAAAGATTAAGACAAATGGTGATTACTGATTTTGATTTTGAAAAACTTGAAGTAAAACAAGAGATAATTAAAGAAACTTATTATTGTGATTATCAAGAGTTGATAAATAAAAATGAATATAAAGTTGATTCTATTGTAAAATCAAACGACAACAATACTTGTCAAACTGAAATTAGAGTAGTTAAGCATAATGAAGAATTAGGTCTTAATGATACGATTATTGATTTAGATAATGAAAAACAATAGTTTCAAACTATGTAACATTTTGAGTAATTTAATAAAAGAATGCTTGATTTGTTTCAAACTATGTAACATTTTGAGTAATTTAATAAAAGAATGCTTGATTTGTTTCAAACTATGTAACATTTTGAGTAATTTAATAAAAGAATGCTTGATTTGTTTCAAATTGCTTGACAATTTACGCATATCTTATAAAATAGCGTAAAATTATATTTTAAAAGGTGTTTAATGTTATTAAAACAATACAATTTTTATTTACAAATGTTGACAAATATTGCACCTATTATTCAAAAATTAGAAACTAATTTCGCTCGTAAGGGGGGGGGGGCGAACTAAATTACTTAGTTCAAAAACTTACTTTTTTTACTTTCTTGGAGTTGGCTTATGAATAGCGAACACCAAGAAAGAATAATTGCAAAAATCTCAAGAGAATTTCAAGAAGTTTTAACAGTTTTTAACGACCCAAATACTATTGAAATTATGCTTAATTCTGATGGTAAATTGTGGATTGAACAGTTTGGAAAAGATATGTTTGTTTTGAACAATAACTTTTCTGAAATTAAAGCAAAATCAATTATTACTTCAGTCGCAAGCTATATAGACACAGTTATTAATGCTGATAATCCTATATTAGAATGCGAATTTCCGCTTGATGGTTCAAGATTTGAAGCATTAATACCTCCAGTAGTATCAAAACCGACTTTTACTATACGTAAAAAAGCTATTAAAATTTTTACACTTGATGATTATGAAAATACAAATATTATCACTAAATCTCAAAAAGATTTTTTAGTTAATGCAGTATTAGAAAGATTAAATATTTTAGTTGTTGGCGGAACAGGTAGTGGAAAAACTACTTTTTCTAACGCTTTAATCTATGAAATATCTCAAAAAGCACCAAATCAAAGAATAGTAATCATTGAAGACACAGCAGAATTACAATGTGCTAGTGAAAATAAAGTTATTTTAAGAGCCAATGAAAAAGTAGATATGCTAAGGCTTTTAAAAGCTACGATGAGACTTAGACCAGACAGAATTATAGTTGGTGAAACTAGAAGTAAAGAAGCTTTAGATTTATTAAAGGCTTGGAATACAGGTCATCCTGGTGGAATTGCAACAATACACGCTAATTCAGCCTATGCAGGACTTACAAGACTAGAACAATTGATAGCAGAAGCTAGTAATGCTCCTATGGGACAACTTATAGCAGAAGCTATTAATTTGGTTGTTTTTATCAAAAAAACTATACAAGGAAGGAGAATTGAAGAAATAGCAAAAGTATTAAGTTATGACAATGTAAATAAAAAATATGAAATTCAATTAATTTAGTTGTGTTCATTAAAAAACTATTTCAAATCCTAGCATTTGAAATCATTAAAAAAGTTAGAAAAACGTATAGTACTAGTTTTACTACCTATACGAAAAATTAATAAGGAGAAAAAATGAAAAAATTTTTATTATTGTTTTTAATTTTTGGAGTTGATTATTTATTAGCTTCAACTGGTAGTGGTATGCCTTGGGAAGGACCATTAACACAATTAAAGGCTAGTTTAACAGGTCCTGTGGCTTTTACAATTTCGATTTTGGCAATTATGGGAACTGGTGCTGGTCTAATTTGGGGTGGCGAAATTTCAGGCTTTATGAAATCTTTAATTTATGTAATTTTAGTAGCTGCTGTTGTTGTAGCAGCTAATAATATTTTAGCTATGTTTGGTGTTACTGGAGCATTAATCTAATGCAAGAGTTGCAAAGAGTTGATATATATCAAGCATTAAATAAACCAAACTTAGTGTTTGGTGCAGATAGAGAGTTAGTTTTATTTAATATGTTGATTAGCTTTACCTTAATTTTCACTGGATTAACTTTAATATCAACTCTTATAGGTTGTTTTATTTTATTTGCTGGTGGATTTTTATTAAGAACAATGGCTAAACACGACCCACTTATGAAAGATATATTTCAAAGACAAATAAAGTATAAAAAATACTATGTAGCTCAGGCAAGTTATTTTTCATATTTAAAGGCTTAAAATGTTTTTGCTTAAAGAATTTAGAAATAAAGCTAAAGCTTTTTCAGATATATTAAATTATTCAACCTTTATTGAAGATGGTGTATTATTAAATAAAGATGGTAGCTTAACTGCAGGTTTTTATTATAAAGCAAGTGATATTAGCTCAATTACATTAAATGATAGAAATACAATTGCAACAAATATTAATTCAATTTTAAGTAGGTTAGGAAATGGTTGGGTAGTTCATATTGACTGCTCAAGAACCCATTCTGATTCTTACTTAAGTGGAGATACACACTATATCAGTGAAATAGCAAATATTATAGAAGAAGAAAGAAAAATGTATTTTAAAAATACAAAGCATTTTGAAAATCTTTTTACTATCATATTTACATATTTACCACCACATAAAAATATTAATAAAATTCTTAACTTGATGGTTGAAGATGATACAGCAAAGAATTCTAATAATCAAGGAGTTAAAATACTTGAATATTTTAAAAATACTTTAAATGATTTAGAAAATAGTTTAAGTAATTTTATTGATATTAGCAGAATGCGTGAAAAAATATTAGAAGATGAATTTGGCAATGAATATATTTTTAGTGATTTATTAGAGTTTATTCATTTTTGTATTTGTGGCGAAATTCAAAACGTTATGCTTCCAAAAGTTCCAATGTTCTTAGATTGTATTATTGGAGCCAAAGAATTTATAACAGGGTTTCAACCTAAAATTGATAATAAATATATAGCTACAATAGCAATTGAAGGTTTTCCAGCAGAAAGTTATCCAAATATTTTAAAAGATTTATCAGAATTGGATTTTGATTATAGATTTAATACACGATTTATCTTTATGGATAATTATGAAACACAAAAGTCTTTAAATCAGTATAGAAGAAAATGGCAACAAAAAACTAGGGGATTTATTGACCAATTCTTAGATAGACCTAGCTCAAAAGTTGATGCTCACGCAGTAGCTATGGTAAATGAGTTGGATTCAGCAATAGCTGATAATAATTCAGGTTTAACTGCTTTTGGCTATTACACTGCAAATATTGTTATATTCGACATAGACTTAGAAAGTTTAGAAGAAAAATGCAAAGAAATAAAATTATTATTAGAGCGTTTGGGTTTTATTGCAAGAGTTGAAAATATAAATGCAGTTGAAGCTTATTTGGGCAGCTTACCTGCTCACGTAAATGCAAATATTAGAAGACCAGTAATTAATACTTTAAATTTAGCTCACCTAATGCCATTGAATAGCATTTGGGGCGGAGAAAAATATAATTCTAACGATAAATTTCCGCCAAAATCTCCTGCTTTAATGCAAGTTGTAACAGGTAGCTCAACACCTTTTAGACTTAATTTACACGTAAGTGATATAGGGCATACACTAATATTTGGTCCTACCGGGGCAGGTAAATCTGTTTTATTAGCTAACCTATTGCTTAATTTTCAAAAATATCAAAATGCTAAAGTATACGCTTTTGATAAAGGTCGTAGTTTATATGCAACCACATTAGCAACTGGTGGAACTCATTATAATATTGCTAGTGAAGGTTCAAAACTAGCATTTGCACCTTTAGCAAATATAAAAACAAATACTCAAATCGCTTGGGCTGAAAGCTTTATTGCAACTTGTTTGGAGTTACAAAATGTGGAATTAACACCAAAACATAAAAAAGCAATTCACGAAGCTTTAGAATCACATATTAAAACTAATTCAAAATCTTTTACTGAATTTGTATCAAATTTACAAGACCAAGAATTAAGAGATGCTTTACATCATTACACAATTTCAGGTCCAGCTGGATTTTTATTAGATGCAGAAGAAGATAACTTAAACCTTAGTAATATAACTACTTTTGAGATTGAAGACTTAATGAATTTAGGCGAACAAAATATTATTCCTGTATTGCTTTATTTGTTCTTTAAAATAGAACAAAGCCTTGATGGAAGTCCAACAGTTGTAATTATTGATGAAGGCTGGATCGCTTTAGGTCATAAAGTATTTAAAAATAAAATAGTTGAATGGTTAAAAGTTTTAAGAAAAGCAAACTGTGCGGTAGTATTGGCAACTCAAAGTCTTAGCGATAGTGCAAAAAGTGGTATTCTTGATGTATTACAAGAATCTTGCCCTACAAAAATATTTTTACCAAATAATGAAGCGTTCAATAAAGGTAGTGAAAACACACTTGGTCCTTATGATTTTTATAAAATTTTTGGTCTTAATGATGTTCAGATATCAATTATAAATAATGCCATTAAAAAGCGAGATTATTACTATGTTTCGCCGCTTGGAACAAGATTATTTAGCTTAGCTTTACAAAAAATCAATTTAGCTTTTACTGCTTGTAGTGATAAAAAAAGCGTTCAAAAAATCAAAGAATTACACGAAAAGTATCCGAATGATTGGGCTTTTAAATTCTTAGATGATAAAGGAATTAATTATAAACATTATCAAATTAAAGGAGAAAAAAATGAATAAGGTAATTTTATCCTTATTTATAGCAAGTAATTTATTTGCTAATACTTTTACTGGCGAAGTTAAAACTGCTTGTGAAGTGCTTTTATGCTTATCTACACCAAATAAGCCATCAGAATGTGCTGCACCACTAAAACACTTTTTTTCAATTAAACACAAGAAGTTTTGGAAAACATTAGATTTAAGAAGAAGCTTTTTAAATTTATGTCCAACAGGCAGCACAGACAATATTGAAGATGATGCTATTATGACTGATTTAAAAGAAGCTATTATAAACATTCCGCACGAATGTACACCAGAAGTATTTAATAGACAATATGAATATTCTACAAAACAAGTTTTTAATGAAAGCTCTAATTCTTATGAAGATATAAAACTAATAAGAATAACAAAAAATATACCTAAAACCTGCGTTAGATTTATAAATAATAAATACACAGATATGACAATGCCTATAAATACTTGTAGTGATAGGTTTTTTACAAGCACCGAATGGAATCAAGGATATTATGAAACAATAGTTTATAAAACACCTAGTGTAAGGTTTCCTAGTAGGCTTGATACTATGCAAATACCTAATACAGTTAAAGAACTTTTAGCAGCTAATAAAATTTATAAAAGTCGTATAAACTATAAAGTTGGCTCAGGAGAAAATAGCATTGCAAAAATGTACTACTACGATGTTTATAGACAAAAACACCAAATCAATAAAAAATGCTGGAGATATAAATGAAAATAAGTAAAATTTTATGTATTTTTTTATTTGGAGCAAATATATGTGCTTCAGGAATTCCTACGGTTGATATTGCTGCTATTGCAGGTCAGCTTAAAGATTATTACACACAAATTGAACAAATACAACAATTAACTACTCAGATTAATCAATATAAAAATATGATTGAAATGAGTAAAACTAATTTAAAAAATTTAACTAAATTTGACTGGCAAACACTTGATAGTATTTTATACCAAACTAATAATATTATAAATTCAGCAGGTGCATTATCATATAACACAAAAAATCTTACTGATAAGTTTGACAATCTATATAAAAATCCTGAAACTATTAGACAAGATTATATTAATTCAACAGATGAACAAAGAATATTAAATAGTTATAACTATAACAAAAGAATTAATGATAATCTAAGAATAACTAGTCGTGCTACTTTAGAAAAAATGAAAGCAAATAATAAACAATTAGAAGAAGAAAGTAAAACAATCAAAAAACTAAAAGAGCGTTCAGAAGGTGCAAAAGGACAATTACAAGCAACTCAAGCCGCAAATGATTTATTAGCTTACCAAATAGATGAACTAAGAAAGCTAAGGGTTGCAATGATGGACCAAATGGCTATGTTATCAAATGTTATAGCAGCTCAAAGTATGAAAGAACAAGCTATGGAAGAAAAACTACACGAATTTTATAAGGATGCCAATAAGGCAGGAAGGACTCAAAAGATTATTCCTAGTGTAACCAAATGGAAATAAATGTTATATAATAAATTGTTTTTAAATTTTTATTAAAGGAAAAAAAATGAAACAATTTATTTCAAGTTTAATGGTTGTAGGTGCTTTAACTTTTTTTGTTGGTTGTGGTGATGAAGTTAAATCTATTGATTATTATATACAACACCCAGAAGAAGCAAAAGCTAAAATTGAAAAATGTAACAAAATGGGGAAAATGAGTGAAGAACAAAAACAAGATTGTGGAAACGCAACAGAAGGTAGATTTAAGGCAGATTTGCGAAATCTTGGAAAAAGCCAAAAAATCATTCCTAGCGTTACCGAATGGAAAGCAAGTAATTCAGAAACTGAGGAACCTACAAAAAAATAAACATATCCTATATATTTTATTTTTGCTCCTAATACCAAATATAGTTTTAGGAGCTACAAATGTTCCTGGCTCCGATAGTATTTTAAATGAATTAAAATCAAATATTTCAAGTTGGCTTCCAAATATTAAAAGAGTTTGTATTTATGTGTTTTATTCTTTAGCTGTAATTGATATAGTTTGGACCTTTAGCGAAAAAGCCTTAAAAGGTTTTGAATTAGGAGATTTTTTAGCAGCATTAATAAAAAAAATTATCTATATAGGAATTTTCTTATTTTTATTCAATACTGATTTATGGATTAAAACTTTATATACAGGTTTTCAACAACTTGCCACAAACGTTACTTATATCAATGTAACACCTTCAACTATTTTAGACAAAGCTTTTAGTATTGTAGGAGCAATTTTTAAATCTATGAGTCTTGTGTCTCCTGGAGATTCTTTTTTAAAAATAATTATAGGAGTTATTGTTTTAGCTGCTTTTTGTTTGATGGCAATAGATTTATTGATTGTTTATTTGAAATTTTATTTACTAAATATCATTTGTTATTTTGCTTTTGCTCTTGGTGGTTTATCACATTTCAAACAATTAGGACTTAATCCTGTTTTAGCAGCAATTAAAATAGGTATAGAACTATTTTTAATTTCAGCTTTTATGGGCTTATGTGTTAATTTTATGATAGATTTAATTGATGAAAACATTGATTTTGATTACTTAATGAGCATACTAGCTATGGCTTTAATATTTTGTATTATTACGAAAATGATTCCTGGAATGATAGAATCAGTCATGAATGGTAGTATAGGAGAAACCGCAGGTGCTAGTGCTAGTTTTAGAGCAGTTACTGCAACTGCTGCTGGAATAGCAACAGGAGTAGCCATTGGTGGTGTCTCAAAAACAATAAGTGCATTAAATGAAGCAAATAAATTGAATAATATAACAGGAGCTAACGAAGGTAAAGGTAAGGTTGGCAAATTACGTAATGCTTTTAAAACTGCATATAGCGAAACAAAAGAACAATTTAAAGCAAATTTTGGAAAATCACAAGTATCAGAAAGCTTAAGAGAAAAAACCAAAGAAGTTCAAGAAGCAATTAAAAAAGCTGAAGGAACTATTAGCGGAGATAAAAATAATAACACAAATGAAAACTACGCTAGTGGAGTTGAAAAATAAAAAAGTTTAAAAAAGAGCTTAAATGCCTATAAAATAAAAGTTTAAAGTGTATTTAAAGGGGGTGGTATTATATACCACCCCCTTTAAAAAAAGGAGAAAAAATGAAAGAAGAAGTAACGATTTTTAAAAAAAAGAATTTGGGTAAGGTTAGAATTGCAGGAGATTATGAAAATCCTTTATTTTCTTTAAATGATGTATGTAAAAGCTTAAATATATTAGATTCAAGACAAGTAAGAGAGTCAATAGAAAGAGAATTTGAAGGGGTTATGTTAAACATAACCCCTTTTAAAACAAAAGGTGGAATACAAAAACTAGTAATGATAACCGAGCCACAATTATATTTTTTAATTATGCGTTCAGATAAGCCAAAAGCAAAAATGTTTAGGCAATGGGTTATTAATGAAGTATTACCTGCTATTAGAAAACAAGGTAAATATGAGTTGCAAAACAATCAAGCACTAGAAAATCAAGCTGCTAAATACAACATTCCAAAACTTTCAAAATATAAACAAGAAATTATAAAGACCATTACAAATATGGAAACAAAATTTAAATGCGATTGTAATGAATTAGTTGAATATGAAATAATTGAAAGTTTTAAAGATAATCAATTTGAAGTAGTAAAAAAAGTTCAAATTAATACACTAAATTTTAAAGGATAACAATGAAAAAACTATTTGAGAAAAAACAAGTAAATAAAAGTGAAATAGATACGAGTTATAATCCATACCTTGATGCTAAAAGAGAATGGCTAGAACGTTATGGAGATTATATCGCACAAAAACATAATTGGCAAATACTAGCAATGCTTTCTGTATTTGTATCTTTAATATGTGTGCTTTTTTTAGGTTATATAGGAACACAAAACAAATTAGTTCCATATATAGTTGAAGTTGATAAATTAGGCAATACAAGTCGTGTTGGCATAGTCTCAAATACTGATTTAAAAAATGTAAATGTTATAAAATATAGCATTAATACTTTTATTACTTCTTGGCGTTCAATTTGGGGAAATATAGATATTCAAAAGAAATTTATATTTGATACATATAACTATATTGAACCTAATTCAAAAGCTTTTACATTTGTTAATAATGAATTTCAAACAAATAATCCATTTGATAAAATTGGTAAAGAAAATGTAAAAGTTAAAATTAAATCAATAGTAGCTTTAAATGTTGAGACTTGGCAAGTTGAATGGGAAGAAAACTTAGTAAGTTCAAATGGAGAAATTATTGATACTACAAATTATAAGGCACTACTTCAAATTAAACAAATAGTTCCTTCAACTGAAGAACAAATTATTAAAAATCCACTAGGTATTTTTATTAGCGATATTAATTATTCAAAAATTTTATAAAAAAGGAAATATGATGAAAAATAAAATATTTTTAAGTTTAATTACCACAAGTTTATTATTTGCAAATACTTTTAATGAAAGAGATTTTGCTAATCTTACACCAAAACAACAAAAAGATTTAGCATTAGCTCAAAAATGGGTTTATGCAAAAACTACAAGTACTTTAGGAGAAAATGGCGAAGTTGTTTTCTTATTTGGCGAATCTATGCCAACAATAGTTACTGCACCACTTAGATTAACTGATATTGTTTTAGAAGCTGGAGAAGTTATAAAGGATGTTCAAATTGCAGATAGTGTTCGTTGGGTTGTTTCGTTAAGTGTTAGTGGAGAAGAACCAAATCTTACTTCACACGTAATAATAAAGCCAACCGACAAAAATTTACAAACCACACTAAATATTATGACAAATAAAAGAGTTTATAGGTTAAATTTAATTTCAGAAGCAAAGAAATTTATGCCTGCGATATCGTTTAATTATAAAAATGATATTATCAAAACATTAAATCAATACCAAAATGATATGAAGAAAATATCAAATAGTAAAAACTTCTATAAACTCCAAGATGATGTAGTTGCATCAAATATTGACAATTTAGATTTTGATTATAGTATTGAAGGTAAAGCTAACTTTAAACCCTTAAGAGTATATAACGATGGTGTAAAAACATATATTCAAATGCCTAAAAATATGAAATTTTATGAAGCTCCTGCATTAATGTTGCTAGATAATGGTAAAGAAAATGAAATCATAAATTATAGACTTAAATACGATACCTTTATCGTAGATAGATTATTTGATAACGCTGTTTTAATTGCTGGTGTAGGTAAAAAACAAGAAAAGGTAACTATTAAAAAACATTCAAATAAAGCAAATCAAGAAATAGTAAATAATGTGCTTTATGACTTATCAAAAGCTGCTAAAAAGGAGAAAAAATGAAAAAATTAATATTAATCATAATAGCTTTATTTTTTATAGCTTGTAGCAACTCTAACAATTATTTTAATTCAACTTTAAACTTAAATAACAATATTCAACAAGAAGTTATCATTAACGATATTGCCGATATTGTTAAAAACAATTATATAAAACAATCAACGTTATATTTAAGCACTAGTGATGCAAATAAAGATTTTTTCAATCATTTGTGTGATATTTTAAGAAATGAAGGTTTTGCAATTAGCGATGATAATTCTCTTAAAGGTTTAAATTTTATAAGTTACTCAATATCTCAAATTGATGAAAATATTTTTGTAACTATAAATATAGATGCAAACAAAGTAAATATAACTTATAAAGTAAAAGACAATAAAATCTTTAAAAATAGTATTAGCTTTTTTGATTACTAGGAGAAATTATGAGTAACAACTTAGAAATCAATGCAACTCCTAATAAAATCACTCAAAGCAAAAGAATATCTAAAGCTCCAATAATTATTATTGCAGCTTTTGTTATTTTGGTATTATTTGCATTATTTTATGCAGCACTTGCTAGAAAGCAAAATATAGAAAATAATATAATTAAACAAGAAGAAACAAATCAAATCGATAACACAAACACTACAAGTTTTATTGAAGAGCTTGAAAAATCTAAAAATAATTCAACATTTACAATAATTTCAAGCGACAATGCAATAGCTCAAAATAAAGAAATTATTCCTATTCAACAAGACTTTTTAATTAAAAAAGAACCAGAGCAAATAAATATACAAAGCAATAATTTCAATAAAATAAATTATCAAGATGATAACGATTTAAGCTTTAAAAAAGATATGCAGCAAAAAGCATATTTAGCACCTACTCAAATTGAAACTAAATCAAACAATTACTCTTATGATTTTAATAATAGTGATGTAAATATAAATTCAAAACCTACACTACATTTCAATGATGAAGAAATTATGGCTCAAGCTAAAGCGCAAGCTGGAATGTTTGGTGGCTCATTTAATACTGAAACTAATGATAAAAATTATAATACAAGTAATTTTTTAGACAATCAAGTAGATAATGGCTATCTCCAACATAAAAAAACTAAAGCGCTATCGCCTTATGAATTAAAAGCTGGTTGGGTAATTCCTGCAGTATTAATTACTTCTATTAATTCAGAAATTCAAGGGCAAGTTCTAGCTCAAGTTTCACAAAATGTTTATGATAGTGTTACAGGTAAATATTTGTTAATCCCACAAGGCACAAAAATTGTCGGTTCTTATTCTTCTAATATTTTATGGGGTCAATCAAGATTGTTAGTTGCTTGGAATAAGTTAATTTTCCCTGATGGTCAAAGCTTAATTTTAGATAATATGCAAGGCGTAAGCGCAAATGGACTTACAGGCTTTAAAGATAAAGTTAATAATCATTACATTAGAACTTTTGCTTCAGCTATATTATTATCTTCAATTACTGCTGGTGTATCACTTGCCGATAATTCAACAGGGGAAAAAGAAACCGCAAAAGATAAAGCAATATCATCAGCAATAGAACAAATGAGCCAAGTAGCAGCTGAAATAATTAGAAAAAATATGAATATAGCACCAACGCTAGAAATTAGAAGTGGTTATAAATTTAATATTTTTGTTACTAAAGATATTATTTTAGAACCTTTAGAAAGATATTAAATGGTTGATATAGCTTTAATAGAACAATGTAAAAATCCAAATGTTCCTACCGAAATAATACAAAAAATTATTTTGATAGAAAGTAATAATAATCAGTTCGCAATAAATGTTAATGGTATAGGCTCATTTATATTAAAAACAAAAGAAGAAGCCAAAGAAAAAATCAATTATTACTTATCAAAAAATGCTAGTGTTGATATAGGTTTAATGCAATTTAATTCTAATAATTTAAAGCTTAAAGCCTTTTCAAGTTATAGCGTTGATGATTTATTAGATACTTGCAAAAATATAAAAGCTGGTAGTGATGTTTTTTATTTGGCGTATGAAAGCACCGATAAAAATTTAAGCGAAAAAGAACGAATAAATCAAGCGCTTTCTGTATATAATACAGGAAATATTACAAATGGTTTTTTAAATGGCTATGTAGCAAAATATGATAGCAATTTAAATATTAAAAATATAAATGAAGAAGCAAGAAAATCAAATACCAAAATAAATATTGCTTTTAATTTATTTAACTTAGAAACTTTAAAAAATGAAAAAGCTCAATAATATTTCTTATTTTGCTTATAAAAGCACCGATAAAAATTTAAACGAAAAAGAACAAATAAATCAAGCATTTGAAACCATTAAAAAGTTAGAAAAACGCATAGCTCTAGTTTTACTACCTATGCGAAAAAATAATAAGGAGAAAAAATGAAAGAATTTACAGATTTAGAATTAGTTGAAAACTACGCTTATGAAGTTAGCCCTGAAGTTGCCGAAGAATTAGGTGCATTTGTTGAAAATGCTATAAACGAATATGATTTTATAGATAATGATGAGAGTTAAACTATGAAAAATCAAGATTTTATTCAAAATACTGCTGAAAAAATAATTGAAAGTTTAAAAAATGGTACTGCTCCTTGGATTAAACCTTGGAAAGCGGATGAATTAAATAATATTATGCCATATAACCCAAAAACAAATAAAAATTATAATGGTATTAATTCAATTAATTTAATGATGCAAGGATATGATGATCCAAGATGGCTTACATATAAACAAGCACAAGAATTAGGTGCTTATGTTAAAAAAGGCGAAAAATCAACTTCTATTCAATATTGGCAATTTAGCGAAATGGTTGATAAAGTAGATGAAAATGGAAATATTATACTTGATGAAAATGGTAGGTCTGAAAAAATAGAAATTGAACTTGAAACGCCTAAAGTATTTTTTGCAAGTGTTTTTAATGCTGAACAATGCGAGAATTTACCAAAATTAAAACAAAAACCTAAAATTGATAATTTTAAAGTTATTAAAGAAGCACAAGAGATATTAGATAAATCTAATGCTAATATTAAACACGGTGGTTCAAGAGCTTTTTATAATTCATTTCAAGATACAATTACATTACCAAATAAAAGTGCATTCATAGATGAAATTGCATATTATTCAACAGCTTTACACGAGTTAGGGCATTGGAGTGGTCATCAAAATAGATTAAATAGAGATTTAGCCCATCCTTTCGGAACAAAAGAATATGCTAAAGAAGAATTAAGAGCAGAAATTGCTAGTTTTTTATTATGTGCAAAAATTGGACTTGACTATGACCCAAGTAATCATTTATCTTATATTGATGGTTGGGTTAGTATATTAAAAGATAAGCCTTATGAAATTTTTAGAGCAACTTCAGATGCAACAAAAATAGTAAATTTTCTAGAAGACTTTACGCTAGAACAAAAATTAGAAATTGAGCAAAATACACAACCTAAACAAAATATAATACAAGAAAATAGGGAGCAAAATATGAATAATCAAGATTTAGGACTTGCAAAAGAAAAAATTTATTTATATGTTCCTTATAAAGATAAGGATGAAGCAAAAAAACTAGGTGCAAAGTGGGATAAGGAAGCTAAAGCTTGGTATGCTGCTAAAGGTACTGATTTAAACAAATTAGAAAAATGGCTTACTAAACAAGAACAAAAACCGCAAATACAAATTAATGAAGATGAAGTAAAAGCAGAATTTACAAAAGCATTAAATGATGCAGGACTCGATGTAAATGAACCTATAATGGATGGAAAATTACGTAGAGTAAGAACTTATGATGATAAAGGTAGAAATCTTAGTGGGGCTTATGTAGGATTTTTAAATGCCCATCCTGCAGGACATATTCAAAATTTTAAAACTGGATATAAAGAAAATTGGAAAAGCTCGTTAAGTTTAAACCAAACAAAAGATAAAACACAAGAAATACAAATCCAAAAAGAAAAAAATACTAATATAAATTTAGCTAGAGAAGAAGAATTGTTAGAAAAACAAGAAGCTAGTGCATTAAAAGCACAAGAAGAATACAACAATGCTAAATGGGCTTATGACAAACACCCCTATTTACAAAATAAAGGTTTAGAAAAAAATTATTATTTAAAACAAGATGAATTCGGAAATCTATTAATACCATTAAGTGATATTGAAGGCAAACATTGGACTTCTCAAAGAATTTTTTCCAATGGCGATAAAATGATTGGATTAATTAGAACTAAAGAAGAAAAAGAACAAAACATAGAATATCCATCAAAAAAAACTGGTAATTTTTTTATTATTGGAGCAAAAAATCTTAATAATGTAAATGAAATTTTTGTTTGTGAAGGTTTTGCAACTGCTGCTAGTGTTTATGAAGCTACAAAAAAAACAACAGTTATGGCAGTTGATGCTGGAAATCTTGAAGTTGTCATTGCTAATATTAAAGAAAAATACCCAAAAATACAGATTACAATAGCAGCTGACAATGATATTAAAAAAGAACTAGAAAATAAACCAAACGTAGGAAAAACAAAAGCTTACGATATTAAAAATAAATACAAAGATATTAAAATTGTATTGCCACAATTTACAAAAGAAGAAATTCAAAAAGGTTATAGTGATTTTAATGATTTAATGCGTTCTAGGAAATTATTAGAAGTAACTAAACAAATAAAAGAACAATTAGCTAAACAATTAACAACAGAAAAAGCATTAAGTGCAAATTCACAAAGTAAAGACAAAGCTATTAATAAACAAATTAATATCACAAAAGATATTGGCATAGGATATTAATATGAATAAAGATAAAAATCAATTTATAGTTTTTTTATTTGCTTTTTTTGGAGTAGTTATAGCAATTATAATAATAAGTTCTATTGGAACACAATATCTAGCAGGGACTTTTAATTATTCTCCTGCTCTTGGAGAAACCCTTGCTTATGATTTATACAATCCTTTTTCTTGGATTTTTTGGAGTATAAAATATAGTTCAAATTATCCTGATTTTTTTAGAAAATTTTATTTAATTATGTGTTCTTTAATTGCTTTAGCATTTTTATTTTTTGTAATAATTAAAATAGCCTATTCAAGAAAATCAAAAGCTATTAAAGACCTTCACGGCTCTGCACATTGGGCTAGTTTAGATGAAATCAAAGAAACAGGTGTTTTAAATACAAACCAAGGCGTTTATATTGGTGGTTATCAATATAAAAACACTTTACATTACTTAAGACACAATGGTCCAGAACATATTTTATGTTTTGCTCCAACAAGAAGCGGTAAAGGTGTTAGCTTAATATTGCCAACATTACTTGCTTGGGAAGAAAGTGCAATTATTTTAGATATTAAATCAGAACTTTTTAACTTTACAGCAGGTTGGAGACAAAAATATGCAAATAATAAAATACTTAAATTTGACCCATCAAACCCTAATGGCTCAATAAGATTTAATATACTAGAAGAAATTAGAATTAATACAGATTTTGAAATAAAAGATACTCAAAACATAGCTATTAATATAATTTATAAAGGGGATACTCCAGATGAAAAAACAAGTAGTTCAACAGGTTATTTTAGAAGTGAAGCAAAAAATTTTTTAGTTGCTTTAATACTTTATTCTTTACATATTGCAAAAAATAAAAATAACAATATCCCTAATCTTACAGATATTTATAAATTCTTAAACGATCCTAAAATGAGTATAGATGAAATACTTGAAGAAATGCTTGAATGTGATATTGCAAGAGATGATACAAATGAAATAATACAAAGTATAGCAAGAGCTATGAAAAATAAAGCAAGTCAAGAATTGTCAGGAGTTATAGGAACTACAAGTGAAAGCTTAAATTTATATATAGACCCTATTTTGGCAAAAAATACAGCTAAAAGCGATTTTAAAATCAATGAGCTTATGAATAGCGATAAACCAGTAAGTTTATATTTAATTATTCCACCTTCAGATAAAGATAGATTAAAGCCGCTATTTAATTTAATTATTAATCAAATTTTTAGGACCTTAACTGATGTAAAATTAGGTGAAGAAAAAACATATAAACACAGATTATTGTTTATGGGAGATGAGCTGACTAGTGTAGGTAAAATTGCGACCTTAGAAGAAGGCTTGGCTTATTGGGCAGGATATGGAATTAAGTTTTATGGTATTATACAAGATCTTCAACAATTATATAATTTATACACAGATAAAGAAAGTATAACTTCAAATTGTCACGTTAGAATTGCATTTGCACCTAATAATATACACACAGCAAAACTACTTTCAGAAATGTCAGGAACTACTACCATCATTAAGCGTTCAATCACTAGCAGCGGCAAAAAACTTCAAGCAGTTTTAGATAATGTAAGTGAAACAATGCAGGAAGTTCAAAGACCATTAATAACGCCTGATGAATGTATGAGGATTCCATCAGCTAAAAAAGACAAAAATGAATTAATAATTGAGCCAGGAGATATGTTAATTTTCATTTCAGGCAAACCTGCAATTTATGGGAAACAAATGTTATATTTTAAAGATCCAGTGTTTAGCGATAGGTCAAAAGTTGAGTATTCAGAACAATTAAACAATATATAAAAACACGCATAGTTCTAATTTTATTACCTGTGCGAACAGTAAAAAGGAGAAAATTAACAATGACTAAAATTCATTTTATTTTAAATGGTAAAGGCGGTATAGGAAAAAGTTTTATAAGCTCTTTATTATGCCAATATTTTTTACATAATAAAGAAAGTATATTAGCAATAGATACTGACCCAAACAACACTACACTATGCAATATCAAAGCATTAGATGCAAGTTTTTTAAAACTAATAGATGATGATGGTAAATTTAATGTAAGAGAATTTGATAAGATAATTGAACTAGCATATTCTAAAGAAAAGAAAAACTATATTATAGATTCAGGTGCTACAACATTTATCCCATTAATTGATTACCTAAAAGAAAACGAAATAATTTCTATGTTAAAAAATGAAAAAATAGAAATATATTTTCACGTTCCAATAGTTGGCGGGCAAGCTCAAGATGATACAATTTTAGGCTTAGTTCAGTTAGCAAATAATTTTAATTGTAATTTTATTGTTTGGTGTAATGAATATCACGGTTCTTTACGTGATTTTGAAAACACTCAAGAATATAACGCCATAAAAGAAAAAATAAACGCATTAATATATTTAAAACAATTTAGCAAAGATACTTACGGAAAGGACCTTTTAGAACTAACTTCAAAAAATCTAACTTTTGATGAAAGTTTAAAAGATAAGAGCTTTTCACTTATGTCAAAACAAAGACTAAAAATATTTAGAGATAAAGTATTTGAACAAATTAAAATTATATTATAGTTATATATAATTTATATTTTTTATATATAAAATTTATATAAAAAATATATAAATCTTATATTATTTTAAGTTTATTTTGATATAATTCTTTAAAATTAAAAAAGGAGAAAAAAATGAAAAATTATAAGAGTCAAATTCGCTAAAAGAAAGCTTAGAAATTTTAAAAAGATATAAAAACGATGTGAGTAAAGAAGACTATGAAGATATAAAAGGCATTATAGGTAGCCACGCAATAGAAAATTCATACGCTGATGAATTAGATATTATTATGATGTTAAAGCAAACTGTTTATGGCTTAAGTGTTGATGAAGTTTTAGCAGAATATAAAGAAAAAGGTTATGTTGATTATGAAAGAAAATAAATTAAGTTTTGAAGAACTTGTAACGAAGATAGATTTGAACTTAATTTATTAGAACCTATATTTAAAGGAGATAGTATGTTTTGCAATGGGCAATTTATACCAAATGAAGTGAATCGTATTTTTTCTAATTTAGAAAAACAAAACTATTTTAAAAACTGTAAAAGCATTGATGAACTAGCAAAAAATTTAGCTGAATTTATTGGAGATTTAAATGCCTTACATCCATTTAGAGAAGGCAACGGAAGAACCCAAAAAATATTTATAAATCAATTAGTTCAAAACACAGGGTATAAATTGGACCTAAGGTTAATTGATAAAGACAAAATGATAGATGCCAGTATAAAAGCTATGGATTGTGATTATAAAAAACTTGAAACCCTTATTAAGGTTAATTTAAAAAGCTTTAAACAAAACCTTGAGAAAGAGCAATCGCAAGGAATAGGATATTAATATATAAATTATATTATTTTTATATAAAAAATATATATAATTTATATAAATAATTTAAAAAATGAAAAATATTTGTAAATCAATAACGAAAATAATTAAATATCTAATACTTAGCTTAGCTGCATTTGTTTTAATAGTTATTCCTTTATTTTTTTCTTTTGGTTTAGTTATTAATACAACAAAATCAATGCCCTTAGGCTTATATAAAAAAGTAGATGGACCATTAGTTAAAGGAGATTTGGTTATGTTAAAAGTTCCTACTATAAATGAATATCTTATAAAAAAGATTGCAGCTACTAAAGGAGATTTGATTGAAATTAATTCTAATGGCGTTTATATCAATAATATTTTACAAACAAATACAAAAATATTTAAATACGATACCTTTAACCAGCCGTTACACTTTAATCAATTAAAAACTATTTTAAAAGATAATGAATTTATTGCTTTAGGAGAACATATAAGAAGTTATGATAGTAGATATTTTGGTATTGTAAAACAATATGAAAATAATATAAAAAAACTTATAAAAATAATAACATTTTAATATTATTTTTATATAATATTTATATAAATTATATATAATAACATAATTTTAAATCTTAGCATTTGAAATCATTAAAAAGTTAGAAAAACGCATAGATCTAGTTTTACTACCTATGCGAAAAAATAATAAGGAGAAAAAATGGCAACAATTATGGAAAAAGATGTTTTATTAGAATATGCAACATTTGGATATTTGATTAAAAATAGAGATACAAAAGAAGCTCAAGATGATTTAAATAAAATGTACGAAATAAAACAATGGTTATACTCTACTGATGAAGAAGATATAGATTACGAAAGCACCAAAGAACAAGTAAAAAAAATAAGGCTAAAATATGAAAATTGATGAGAATATTTTTAATGTAATATGGTCCGATGTAAAAAAAGATTATATTACACCCGTTAATAATTATAAAGCATTTGTTCTAGGTGGTCAGCCTGGTGCTGGTAAATCAAAACTAATCAAGCTTATTGAACAAGAGCTTAATAGCAATGTTATCGTAATAAATGGAGATGATTATAGAAAATATCATCCAAATTATGCTAATTTACAAGCTACTTATGGCAAAGATTCGCCTAAACACACTGCTGAATTTGCAGGAATGATTACTGAAATGATTTTAGATAAAGCTATCAAAAATAAATTAAATATAGTAATTGAAGGAACTTTTAGAACCGCTACTACACCGATTAAAACACTAAAATTATTTAAAGATAATGGTTATAACACAAATGTATTAATTCAAACTTGCCATAAAGATATTAGTTGGAAATCTTGTCTTGAAAGATATGAAAAAATGTTAGAAACAAATCCAAATGAAGCTAGATTTACAGATAAAGTTCATCACGATATAGTAGTTGATAATCTGGCAAATAATATTAAAGAAGTTCAAAAATCAGGCTTAGTTGATAATATGAAAATATATTCAAGGATTTTAGATAAAAAAACTGGTATGTTTAATCAAGTTGAAATTTATAATAGTGATTTAAAACCTAAAGTTAATATTGCAACCATTAATAAATATTTAGGTTTGGAAAGAAAACTAAATTTGGAAAATTTATATAATTTTGATTAATATGTAGGTATAGTAAGAAAAGTAAAAAATGGATAAAAAACAAATTATAGATGAGATAGCAAAAAAACATCATTTAATACTAGATGAAAATGACCCTATTTTTGCAATCATTACAGCTAACGAACTTATGTTTGATGATTATATAAAACAACTTGAAAGGGTGAAAATAAAAAATAAAGTTGATTTAGAAAGCTATAAACAAAGTTTAATAAGTGATATTCAAGAAGAGTTTAAAAAACATCATCAAATTTTACAAGAACTAAAATTAAATAAAATTCCTAATTCAAATTCTAACCAACACCAAAATGAAAAAAATATAGACTGTAATAAAAAGAATATTTTTATAGCTTTTGTAATAGGTCAGATTATATTTTTACTTATTGGACTAATTATAGGCATATTACTATAATATAATTTTAATATATATTTGATATAATTTTTATATATATTTTATATAATATTAAGCTTATTTATATATAATTATCGTAATTAAGAAAATGTATAATTTTAGTTTTTACTACCTATATGAAAATTTTAAAAAAAGGAGACAATAATGGTAGTTTCTATTATCAATGAAAAAGGTGGCAGTGGTAAAACAACATTAGCTGTCAATTTAGCTGCTAGACTTGCTTTGGATGGTGATAGTGTTTTATTAATTGATGCTGACCCACAAAAATCAACTGAAGTATTTTCAGATATGAGAAGTCAAAACAATCTAAAGCCTATATTTAGTAATGTATGTAAAACTGGTGTAAGTTTAGGAGATGAAATAAAACTTATGAAAGATAAATTTGATTCAGTTATTATTGATACTGGTGGTCGTGATAGTAAAGAAATGAGAAAAGCAATTTTAAATTCTAACATAGTTATTATTCCGACACTACCAAGCCAATACGATGTAAGTGTTTTATATCATATGTTTGAACTAATAATAGAAGCAAAAGAATTTAATCACAATCTATTAGTTTTTGTAGTAACTAATAGAGTTTCTCCTAATCCGTTTTTGCAAAAAGATTTACAAAATTTACAAAACTATATAAAAGACTTACAAGATGAAAAAAATATTAGCGATATATATTTACTTGATAGTGTAATTTATGAAAGACAAGCATATAGAAAAGCTGTTATTGAAGGTAAAAGCATAAATGAATTTGATAATTCTAAAGCAAGTGAAGACTTTGAACAATTTTATCAAGAATTATTAGAAAAAACAAAAAAATTTATAAAAGGATAAAAAATGGGATTTAAAAAACTAAGCGAAAATGATTTTATAAATGCTGCTAGGGGCGAAACTTCTAATATTAATAATATAAATGAAACTCCAAAAAGAACAAAAAGTGTGCTTTTCCATTTAACGGAAGAAGAAGCTGCTGAATTAACACAAGAAGCAGCCAAACATAAAATGGGTAGAAGTGCTTATATTAGATTTAAATTATTTGTAAAAGAATAATGTAATATAGCTAAGAAATAATAAAAGGAGAGCAGAATGGAGAATAAAGTCTATAAAAGTGTTTTAGAATATATAAAAAATAATAAAATTAATAATTTTGCTACTTTATGTGATAATTTAAAAACAACTGATAATTTATCAACTACTGGAAGAAAATTTAGAGCTATCATAGAAAATCCAACATTTTTTAAAACTTATTTTGATTCATTAAATTTAAAATAAGATATATTTACCTTTTTAAGTATATAATTACAGTACTTGGAAAGAACAAAGGCTTCTAGCCTGAACCACATACAGAAGATATGTGGTTCTATTTTAGTATTATTCTAGTTGCTTTTTTGATAAATAAATATTTATATTTTACAATTCTAGGAATCTTAAACCATACTTTTTTTTCACACTTTATAAAGAAATTTTTTATTGACTTTTTACCAAGTTTTTTTAATTTACCTTTAGGACATAATTTATTAAAAACATATACTAAACATAAAAAATCGTGTAATAAAAATTCTCTACCCAAATCATCATTCATATTATTTTTATATAAAATATATTTTATATTATATGAATATCCTTTAGATTGTTGATTATTGCTATCTGTATATTTATTTCCTAATTTTTGTAAATTATCTCCCAATAAATATAAAATGCAATTATTATGTGCTGCAGCATTTCTTAAATTCTTAATTGCATATAACTCATTAAGTATCAATTGTTTTAAATCCTTACCTTTATAATATTTATTTATATAAAAATTATAAAAATCTAATGTTTCACTAAATGTTAAAATTTCCAAAAGATTCCATACTGCAAAATTAGAACTATATTTTGTCATAAAAGATTCGGTGTAATAGTTTTTTTTACCATTATAATATCTTTTTAATTCATTCGGCACATAGTTATTTAAAAAATCTTTCACACTAATATAACCATCATCTTGATTATTAGTAGTACATAAATAATTAATTTTTGTTTTTAATAAATGTTCACATATAAGAGATAACTCCAATACTAATGACCTAAAACTTGTATCTAAAATACCAAACCTATGTAAAGACTTAAAATCTAAATTTTTATATACACCATTATTATTTTTTTCATAACACTTATTAAAAGTTTTAAATTTAAAAAAATAATTTCTTTCTTTTAAAATTTTAAACACTTCTGTTTGGTTTATATTATCTCCTACATTATTAATATCAATTATTATATTTTTATTATTAAAAAATTCCACTTGTTCTTTAAAACTTAATTTATTTTTCATATATATCCTTTAAAAATCATTGAAATTTATATCATTACTTTCTATGATTTCAACTTTTAAATCATATTTAGATTGTTTTTTTAGTTTATGATACATATCATCAATAATTTTTATATTTAATTCACTATCTAATTTAATTGCATTAGCTTTTTTATCTAATTTTTCAAGTTGCATATTATATTTATTTATAAATTCATCAACATCAACTTTTTTATTTTCATAAAAACCTTTAGCAACATCTACGATTTTATCTAATTTTTCAAAAATACTTACAAACTTATTAATTTTTTTGAATTCTTCTTTATCTTTTATATTGTTTAATAAATAATTGTTCATAGCTTTTAAACCATTGTTATTTATATCATTAACTTTAAATCCATCAATTTGTATATTAACTTCATAGGTTTCAAAAGAATCTATATCATTATAATCAAAACCAAGTTTTTTAAATTCTCCAGCAAAAAAAGTTGCATTATTATTTAATAATTTTTCCTTTGTTTTATTAAATGATTTGATTATTTTTTCCTTCTTGTTATTATCAATACTATCATTTTTATTTATGTTTTTAATTTGCAAATCAACTATTCTTAGTAATGTATTTTTAGTTTTTAAAATTTGTTTATGACTTTGATTTGATTTATGTATTTTATCCATAGCTATGTCTTTAAATTCAATATCTAAATTATATTCATTTGCTACATCTAATATTATTTTTTTAAAATCATCACTACCATTAATATCTAAAACACGCCCAAATCTCTCCATTGATTTTAAAAGAGAATCTAAAATAAAATCTTTATCTTTAATATCTACTTTAAGTTTTAAAAAATCTCCTTTATCTATCATTTTACTTTGCTTATTTTCATATACAATAAAACCATCATTGCTAATACATTTTATATCTTTAAAAACCTTTCTATTATTTAATTCTGAACTAATAGTATTGTCGTCTTTATCCGGTATTATTTGTTTTTTAGATAAAATTTTAATAGCTTCTTCATTATTTTCAAGTGCTTTTGAGATTAAAAAATCTTTCCAAGATATTTTTTTATGCTTTTTGTATGTATTTTTTTGTTCTTGGTTTAAATCTTCTAATTCTTTTTTTAATTTATAAAATGTAAATTTATTGCAACCTTTAAAAGATTTTTTAATTTTTTCTCTTTTAATTTTAATTTGCGATAAATTATAATCTAATTTGCTTTTATTTTCACTTTCATATTGAATATATTCTTGCCATAAATTACTTGTTTTTGCAATTGGTTGTATAGGTTCTTTTTTAAATTTAATTTTATTGTCATTATTAATATTTTCATTTTGAATATTTAAATCAATAGGACCAAAACGTTTTAATAATTGTTGCTTTGATAATTGTCTATGCACAAAACTTGCTTTACAAAATAATTTTTCATTTTTTGAAGATATCGTATAGCCATTTCTGC
>NZ_JACGAU010000020.1:0-34404 GCF_020137595.1 Campylobacter sp. RM12640 | reverse complement strand
ATTTTTATCTTTTGTTTGATATTGTTTTGGTTAATTAGAACTTGAATAGTTCTAATTTTTATCTATCTATTATATTTTTAGGTAGAGTGATGATATTTTTCATAAGTATAAAAGGACTTGTTAATATATCTTTAGCTAGGCTAGTTTTATATTCAAGATTGTCTAAACTACCGCTAATTTTTAATTGAGTAGCTATTTTATTATCCTTACCGCCTATAAATATTTCTTTTACGATAGGAATATTGCTTATGATTTTATTTGTATTTTTTAGAGTAAAAATATTAAGAGTAATATCTGCTGTTTTTGATTTTGTATTAATAATGCCTTGACCGCTACAATCTATGTTGTAACCTAAAATATTAACCTTATCAATATTTATAATGTCATTTTTATTTCTAAATTCAATTGAGCCAAATTTTATCCCTAAACCTTTTTTTGTAAAACCCGGTTTATTAAAAGTTACTAAAGCCGGTATGCTTTCTATAAATGCGATTAGATTTATGTAGTTTTTAGTATTTGATAAATAGGCATTTCTTATATTAATTAAGCCTTCATAATCACTTAAAGTATTGCCTTTTGCATCTAAATCAATTTCTCCACTTATAAAAACTTCTTTATTTACGATTTCATTTAGTGCTTGATGGCTTAGTTCTCTTAGGTAGGCTTTAAAATTGTTTTTTCCTATTTGGGCTATCAAATCTCCACCTTTAATAAAACTTGCACTGATTGAAGTTTCATAAGGATTTTTATTCAGTTTTAAATTCTTGAAATTAAATAAAAAATCTTTATAAATAATCTTAGAATTTAATAAATTAAGAGCTATATTGTTATTGCTATCATTATTTTCATCATTATTTAATTTATTTGCGTCTATTATTAGATTATTTAGATTAATAGTTGTTTTATTGTTTTGAGAATTTAAATTAATAAGATTGCTTTTGGTATTTATTGTGGTTATGTTGTTTTGAATACTTATATAAAAGTCATCTTGAGTATATTTATAATTATTATCTAAATTATTTGGATTATTTTTATATAAATTAAAATCAAATTTAGCATTAAATATATTTACAAAAAATGCCCCATCTTTACTACTTAATTCAATATCTCCATCATTAAAATTTAATTTTTTAAGTTGCTTTGAATAACTAACAATACTTGAAATATCGCTTTTTATAAGTAAATTTTTATCAAAATATATTGTGGTATTTAATGCCGGAAAATCTAAAGTTTTATTATTTAGATTTAAATTCATTTTTGCTTTATCGCTATAATAAAAATAATCTTTATAATCAATTCCTAAAGTCTTTATATTTACACTTGCTAATTTGGTTTTGGTATCTAAATTTATATCCGCATTGCTTATTTTTAATTCTTTTGTATCTGCATTACCTTGAATTGCTACTAAATTATCATTTACACTTATATTTAAATTAGCGTTAAAGTTAAAATTACTAAAAGAATAATTTCCATTGGTTTTAACATCTACTTTTACATTGTGAGTATGGTCGTTGTTTAGTTTTATATTAACTAAGGTGCTTGTTTTACCACTATTTTGCTTTAACCCTAAAACAACATTATAAGCATTTAGTATTTTTTCTATTTCACTATTGTAAAGCGTATTATTTGAGATGATATTTATATCAATATTTGGCTTTAATAAATTATCTATTGTTAAATTAAATTCATCAATAGTCGTGATATTGTCTTGAGAATTTAAATTATTTGCTAATAGCTTTAAACTATAATCTTTTAAGCTTAATTTAACTTCTTTTGCATAAGCATTTGGTGCTTTATCATTATAATTTGCAATTACATTTGTAAAAACACCTTCTCCTAAGGTATTTTCTAGTTGATTATTTTTTATTTTTACAATAAAGCTACCTTTAAAATTATCAAATTTTACTCTAGTTATTAGCCATTCTTTTAGTATTGGTTTTAAATAATTTTCAATATGTTTAAATGCTTCTTGCTGATTTTTAATCTCTAAATTATCAACGCCTAATAAAAAATCATTTTTTGTATTTATTATATTTATTTTTGCGTTTAAATCATTGTTTATAGAGTGTAAATATCCTTTAATTTCAACATCTTTAGCTATTTTTATATCTCCATAAAAATATAAGTTTTTATATTTTAGATTTGTTATGTTTGCTAAAAGCTCATTTGAGTATAAATTTATTTTTATATTTGCTTCAATATCATCTGATTGGATATTCAATTGGTTTTCATCATAATATATTTTTACTAAAGCATCATTTATTTGAATATTTTTTATATTAATACTTTGAAAAAATAAAAATACTTGTTTGTATTCTTTAAGACTTAATATTTTTTTTCTAATTTGATTTATATCTAGTGCTTCGTTGCTATTTGCTTTTTTTATATAAACTTTATTTATATTTAAGATTAGTTTTTTATCAAGTTTCAAATAAAGCTCAGAGATTTCAATATTAATTAATTTAAAATCCTTAATTGAAATTCCATTGGCTAATACAAATACAAAGGCGATTATTAAGAATATGAATATAAAAAGAATTTTAATTATTTTATTTATGTGTTTTGATGTTTTAAGCATTTTTGTCCTAGCGATTTTGTTTTACTTATTGCAGCCTGTTAAGTCAAATTCTGTTGTATTTATACCACAAGGCTCTAATGCTAAAATTATAACAAGTTTAAATAACACTAAATTGCAATTTAGCAAAATAGACCAATATTTGTTATTATTTTTTGGACACCCGCAAAGTGGTTGGATAGCAGTATCTAAACCTATTTTAACAAGATATGAATTTTTAAAAGAGCTAACTACAAATAAAGCAGCGTTAGTTAATCTTACTTTAATTCCAGGTGAAACAAGTGAATATTTTTTAAGAGAAATTGCAGCAAAAAAACTTAATTTAAATCCTGATAAATTATTAGATGAATTATATTCTCAATCAAATAGAAAAGAAGGTATGCTAACTCCTGATACTTATTCAATTCCATTAGGAATTAGTGAAAGATTGTTTATAAAATATTTATTAGAATTTACAAAAAAAAGAAATGAAACAATTAGTAAAAAAGTGTTTGGAGATTATACTGAATATAAATTTTATAGATTTATTATAGTAGCTAGTATTATTCAAAAAGAAGCTGCTAATGAAAGCGAAATGCCTATTGTAGCGAGTGTTATTTATAATAGATTAAATAAAGGTATGAAACTACAAATGGATGGAATGCTAAATTATGGTATGAATTCTCACATAAAAGTAACTCCACAAATGATTAGAGAAGATAATTCAGAATTTAATTCTTATAAAAATTCTGGTTTACCAAGTGTTTCAATTTGTAACGTTTCTACACAAGCAATTTTGGCAGCAATTTCTCCAGCTAAGACAAATTATTTATATTTTATGAGAGATAAAAGGACTGGTACACATAGGTTTAATACAACTTTAGCGGCTCACGAAAAAGAAATAGAAAGGCAAAGATAAGAGTAATTTAATTTTTTTTGATTTACTCTTTTTTAACTTAGCAGTTATACATTCATCTAAAATTTAATTAAAGGAGTTACGATGAGTATTGTATATACTTTCACAGATGAATCGCCAGCGCTGGCAACTTTAAGTTTTTTACCAATTGCAAAGGCTTTTTTAAAGCATGCAAATATTGAAATTACTACAGCTGATATTTCATTGGCAGCAAGAATAGTTTCTAGTTTTCCAGAGTGTTTAAAAGATGAGCAAAAGTGTGAAGATGCACTTGCAAAACTTGGTGAATTAGTAAAACTTGATGGAGCAAATGTAATTAAAACTCCAAATATTTCTGCTTCTATTCCGCAACTTAAAGCTTGCATAAAAGAATTACAATCAAAAGGATATAATGTTCCAAATTATCCAGATGAACCACAAAATGATAGCGAAAAAGCAATCAAAGAAAAATATGCAAAAGTTTTAGGTTCTGCTGTAAATCCTGTTTTAAGACAAGGAAACTCAGATAGAAGAAGCACAAAAGCTGTAAAAGAATACGCAAAAGCAAATCCATATAAAACAAAAACCTTTAGTAAAGATAGTAAAAGTTGTGTAACTTGTATGAGTAGTGATGACTTTTTCTCTAATGAAAAGGCAACTTTAATCAAAGAAAACGGCACTGCTAAATTATATAAAGTTGTAAATGGGGCTAAAACTGAGCTAAAATCTTTTGAAGTTGTAAAAGATGAAGTAATGGATGCGACTTTTATGAATGTTGCAAAACTAGATGAGTTTTATGAAAAACAAATCAATCACTGCAAACAAGAAAATATTTTATTCTCACTTCATTTAAAAGCAACTATGATGAAAGTAAGTGACCCTGTATTATTTGCTCACGCTTTAAAAGTTTATTTTAAAGATTTATTTGCTGAATTTGGCGATGAGTTTGCAAATCTAGGCATTAATCCAAACAATGGTTTAAGTGAGCTTTTAAGTAAGGTTGAAAACTCAAGCAAAAAAGATTTAATCCTAAAAAGATACAAAGAAATATTAAATACAAGAGCACCAATTTCAATGGTTAATTCTGATAAAGGTATTACTAATCTTCATGTTCCAAGTGATGTAATTGTAGATGCTTCAATGCCTGCAATGCTTAAAAATGGTGCTAAATTGTGGGATAAAAATGGTGCAGAAATGGATACAAATGCTGTTATTCCTGATCAAACATATGCAACAATTTATCAAGCAGTTTTAGATGATATGAGAGCTAATGGAAGTATTAATCCAAGTGTGGTTGGTTCGGTTAGTAATGTTGGTTTAATGGCTAAAAAAGCTCAAGAATATGGCTCACATGATAAAACTTTCATAGCTGATTGCGACGCTACTTATCAAATAGAGTTAAATGGCGAAGTTTTATTATCACACGATGTTAAAAAGGGTGATATTTATAGAATTAATTTAGCAAAACCTGATGCAATAGCAAACTGGATAAAACTTGCAAAACAAAGATGTGAATTAAGTGGCGAGCAAGGAATTTTCTGGCTTGATAGCAAAAGAGCAAGTGATAGAATAATCATTGATTTAGTTAAAAAAGAATTAGGAGAAACTTTCTTAATCTTAAGCCCTTATGAAGCTTGCAAAAAAAGTTTAGAAATTATTAGAAGTGGTAAAAATTGTATATCAATTACAGGTAATGTTTTAAGAGATTATTTAACAGACCTTTTCCCAATACTTGAATTAGGAACAAGTGCGAAAATGCTTTCAATAGTTCCAATGCTAAATGGCGGAGCTATGTTTGAAACAGGTGCGGGTGGTTCTGCTCCAAAACAAGTTGAGCAAGTTGTATTAGAAAATCACTTAAGATGGGATAGTTTAGGCGAGTTTTTAGCTCTTCAAAGCTCACTTGAATTTGAAGGAAACAAAGGCAATGCAAAAGCAAAAGTTATGGCAGAAGCTTTTGATGAAGCAATATCTCATTATTTAAATGAAAATAAAGCTCCAAGTAGAAATGCGAAAGAAAACGATAATAGAACAAGTCATGTGTATTTTGCAATATATTTAGCGAATGCACTTGCTAAGCAAAATAATGATGAAAGTATGAATAAGTTTTTTAAAGTTATTGCTGATAAACTTAATTCAAATTCTTCTATAATCATTGAAGAATATATGAATGAAGAAGGTAAAGCAGTTGAATTAGGTGGATATTATGTTTTAGGCGAAGTAGCTGAAAAGATAATGAGACCAAGTGTTACATTTAATGAAATTTTAAAATCAATTTAAGGAGAAAATATGAATATACACGAATATCAAGCAAAAGAAATTTTTGCTAAATTTGGTGTGCCTACTTTAAAAGGTAAGGTTGCATTTAGTGTTGAAGAAGCTGTTGCAAACGCAAAAGAATTAGGTGGAAGTGTTTGGGCTGTAAAAGCTCAAATCCACGCTGGTGGTCGTGGTTTAGGTGGCGGTGTAAAAATCGCTAAGAATTTAGATGAAGTTAAAATGTATGCTGAAAAAATATTAGGTATGAACCTTGTAACTCATCAAACAGGACCAGAAGGAAAACTTGTTAGAAAACTTTATATTGAAAGTGGTGCAAATATTGCTAAAGAATATTATTTAGCACTATTATTTAATAGAATGGAAGAAAAAATCACAATCATTGCTTCAAGTGAAGGTGGTATGGATATAGAAAAAGTTGCAGCAGAGCAACCTGAAAAAATAGCAAAAGTTACAATTGACCCTGCAATTGGCTTTAAAATGTTTCACGGACTTGAAGTAGTAAAAGTTTTAGGTCTAAATAAAGATGAAGGTAAAAAATTAATAACATTTATAGATAAATTATATAAATTATATTTAGCAAAAGATGCAAATTTAGTAGAAATTAACCCATTAATCAAAACTGCAGAAGGCGAGTTTTTCGCACTTGATGCTAAGATGAGTTTTGATGATAGTGGTCTTTATAGAAATCCAGATATTGCAGAATTAAAAGATGAAACAGAAGAAAACCCAGCAGAGCTAGAAGCTAGTAAATATGGTTTAAGTTATGTAAAACTTGATGGCGATGTGGCTTGTATGGTAAATGGTGCAGGTCTTGCTATGGCTACAATGGATATTATTAATTATAGTGGCTGCAAACCAGCAAACTTCTTAGATGTTGGTGGTGGAGCAAGTGCTGAAACCGTTGCAAAAGCATTTGAGATTATTATGAGAGATAAGAATGTAAAAGTAATTTTCATTAATATTTTTGGTGGTATCGTAAGATGTGATAGAATTGCAAATGGTGTTTTAGAAGCTACAAAAACAACTAAAATTGATATTCCTGTAGTAGTTCGCTTAGATGGAACAAACGCTAAAGAAGCAAAAGAAATTCTAGATAATTCAGGTCTTAAAAATATTCACGCAGCAACAGATTTTGCAAATGGTGCTGAAATTGTAAAAAGCTTAGTAAAGTAAGGAGAAAAAATGAGTATATTAGTAAATAAAAATACAAAAGTAATAGTTCAAGGCTTTACAGGTAAAGAAGCTACATTTCACGCAGAACAATGTATTGCTTATGGTACAAATATAGTTGGTGGTGTAACTCCATTTAAAGGTGGAGAAACTCATTTAGGAAAGCCTGTATTTGATACAGTTAAAGAAGCAGTTAGTAAAACTGGTGCTGATACAAGTTTAATTTTCGTTCCTCCTTTTGCTGTTGGAGATAGTATCATTGAAGCTGCTGATGCAGGAATTAAACTTGCAGTAGTAATCACAGAACATACTCCTGTAAAAGATATGATGTTCGCAAAAGCTTATGCAAATAAAAAAGGTATGAAAATCATTGGACCAAACTGCCCAGGAATTATCACTGCAGATGAATGTAAATTAGGAATTATGCCAGGCTTTATATTTAAAAAAGGAAATATCGGTGTAATTTCTAAAAGTGGAACTTTAACTTATGAAGCAGCAAATCAAGTTGTTTTAGGCGGTTATGGAATTACAACTGCAGTTGGAATTGGAGGAGACCCAATCATAGGTCTTGCTTATAAAGAATTATTAGCTGAATTTGAAAAAGATAGCGAAACTAAAGCTATAGTTATGATAGGTGAAATTGGTGGAAGCTTAGAAGTTGAAGCTGCTAAATTTATAAAAGAAAATATCACAAAACCTGTTGTAGCATTTATAGCAGGTGCAACTGCTCCAAAAGGTAAAAGAATGGGTCACGCAGGTGCTATTGTAGGAAGTGCTGATGAAAGTGCTGCTGCTAAAAAAGAAGCTTTAAAAAGCTATGGTGTTCATGTAGTTGATTCTCCTGCAGATATCGGTAAAAAAATCAAAGAAATTTTAAAATAATTAAAGCCTAGATAATCTAGGCTTAGAAAGGTTAAAAATGGAAAATAATAATAATGCACCTGTATGGGTGGATGAAAAAAGATGTAAAGCCTGTAATATATGCGTAAGCTATTGTCCTATGGGCGTTATTGCTATGAGAGATGAACCAAGTGCTGTTTTAGGTCAAATGATTGAAGTAGTTAATCCAGAATCATGCATAGGTTGTAGAGATTGTGAAACTCATTGTCCTGATTTTGCGATTAATGTTGCAGATGCTAAAGGTTTTAAATTTGCAAAACCTACTCAAGAAGGTAAAGATAGAGCGGCTGCAATTAAAGCTAACAATTTTAAAAAGTTAAAGGCGTAAAGATGAGAGAAGTAATATCAACAGGAAATAATTTAATAGCTCAAGCTGCAATTGATTGTGGTTGTTCTTTTTTTGGTGGTTATCCAATAACTCCTAGTAGTGAGATAGCTCATGAATTAAGCCATATGCTACCAAAAGCTGGTGGAACATTTATTCAAATGGAAGATGAAATAAGTGGAATTAGCGTTGCACTAGGTGCGGCTATGAGTGGTGCAAAAGCAATGACTGCAAGTAGTGGTCCTGGAATTAGCTTAAAAGCAGAACAAATAGGGCTTGCATACATAGCTGAAATTCCAATCGTAATAGTAAATGTTATGCGTGGTGGTCCATCAACTGGTCTTCCAACTCGTGTTGCTCAAGGCGATTTATTTCAAGCAAAAGCTCCAAGTCATGGAGATATAGCAAGTATTGCTATTGCACCTGCTAGTCTTGAAGAAAGCTATAATCTAACAATAACAGCATTTAATTATGCTAATAAATATTCAACTCCAGTATTTTTATTAATGGACGAAACGGTTGGACATATGAATGGTAAAGCAATTTTACCTGATGTAAAAGATTTAATAATAGAACCACGCCGTGAATTTACAGGAGACCCAAAAGATTATAAACCTTATAAGGCTGATATGGACGAACCTGCTACATTAAATCCATTCTTTAAAGGCTATCGTTATCATATAGCTGGTCTTCATCACGGAGATATAGGTTTTCCAACTGAAGATGGCAAAATAGTTGATTATAATATGAGAAGATTAGTTGGTAAGATTAAAAATAAAGTAGATGAATTAGCACTTTATGAAGAATATATGTTAGATGATGCTGATATTTGCATTATTGCTTACGGAAGCGTTGCTCGTGCTGCAAAAGAAGCAATTGCAAGACTTAGAGCACAAGGATTGAAAGTAGGTTTATTTAGACCAATTACTTTATATCCAGTTCATGAGAAAAAAATAGCGCAAGTTTGCTCAAGATTTAAGAAAATTTTAGTAACAGAATTAAATATGGGACAATATTTAGAAGAAATTCAAAGAGCAAGTAAGAGAGATGATTTTGCTAGCTTACATAGAGCTAATGGTCGTCCAATAACTCCAAGTGAAATTGAAGCAAAAGTAAAGGAGAGTTTCTAATGGCTTTTAATTATGATGATTATTTAAGAGTAGATAAAATGCCTACTCAGTGGTGCTGGGGATGTGGTGATGGTGTTGTTTTAAAATGTATTATTAAAGCAATTGCAAAAATGGGTTGGAATATGGATGATGTTTGCGTAGTTAGTGGTATTGGCTGTAGTGGTCGTATGAGCTCATATGTAAATTGCAATACCGTTCATACAACTCATGGTCGTGCATTAGCTTATGCAACTGGTATTAAATTAGCTAATCCAACTAAACATGTAATAGTTGTAACAGGTGATGGCGATACAACTGCAATTGGTGGTAATCATTTAATCCATGCTGCAAGAAGAAATATTGATTTAACTCATATTATGATTAACAACTTTATTTATGGACTTACAAATTCTCAAACAAGCCCAATGACCCCACAAGGATTTTACACGGTTACAGCTCAATTTGGTAATATTGACCCTACATTTGATGCTTGCGAATTAGTAAAAGCTGCTGGAGCTAGTTTTATAGCTCGTGGTAATGTAATTGATGCTGCTAAACTTGAAAATATGATTTATAAAGCAATGGCTCATGAAGGATATAGTTTTATTGATTGCTTTAGTAACTGCCATATTAATTTAGGTCGTAAAAATAAAATGGGCGAAGCTGTTCAAATGCTTGATTGGATAAGTAATCGTTCTGTTGAAAAATCTAAATTTGACAAATTAAGCGATGAAGAAAAAGTTGATAAATTCCCAGTTGGAATTTTATATGAAAATAAAACTAAACCTGAATATTGCAAAGCTTATGAAGAAGTTCGCCGTGCTGCTAAAGAAGGTAGAATGGTTAATTTAAATGCTTTAGGGGGTGCTAAATGAAATTTCAATTAAGATTTGGTGGAGAAGGCGGTCAAGGTGTAATTACCGCTGGTGAGATTTTAGCAGCTGCTTGGATGGAAAAGGGTGGAAGTAGTAAAAAAGGTGCTTATGCTATAAAAGCTAGTACATATACTTCTCAAGTTCGTGGTGGTCCAACTAAGGTTGATATTATTTTAGATGATGAAGAAATATTATTTCCTTATGCAGTTGAAGGCGAAATTACTTTTATGCTTTCAACTGCTCAAAAAGGCTATTCTGGTTTTAAAGATGGTGTTTGTGAAGGTGGAATAATAGTAGTTGAGCCAAATCTAGTAAAACCAAGTGAAGAAGATAGAAAGAAATTTAAAATATTTGAAATTCCAATCATTACAATAGCTAAAGATGAAGTTGGCAATGTGGCTACTCAATCAGTTGTTGCGCTTGCAATTGCGGTATATATGAGCAAATGTATGGATACTGATGATGTAAAAGAAGTTATGTTAAGTCATGTGCCACCAAAAACTCGTGATGCAAATGCTAAGGCTTATGATTTAGGTATAAAATACGCTAAAAAAGCTTTAGGAGAATAATTTTAAGCCCTTTATAGGGCTTAAATATTAATTATTTAATAAAAATTTAATATTAATCTTTAAATTATTAAAAAATATACTTTATTTTTCTTTTTAATAAATTCTTATTATAATTACTTACTTTTTTAAAAGGAGATGTTATGACTAAGGATAAAATTCCTTTAGCTATTTTATGTATATTAATAGCTATTTCATTTGTATTTATTCCGGTTCCTGAAAGTCTAATTTCTATTAAACAAGCTGCTTTATTAAAGGCTCATTCTGATTTTTCAGAACAAAAATTATTAGAATTAAGCTTATTTGATGCAAGACTTTCTTGGATATATTTAGGTTGTTTTATAGCTACTGTTTTATGTATTATTTTAAAAGTAATGCCACTTGGTGCAGTTAGCTTAATATCTATTGCTTTTATAGCAATTTCTACAATTAGTGTTAGTGCTGATATTAGTGGAGCTGCTAGAAGTAAGGCTGCTATTAAAGATGCTTTAAGTGCATTTTCTAATAGCTTAATATGGCTTATTGTAATATCTATTATGCTTGCTCGTGGTATTATCAAAACTGGTCTTGGAAGAAGATTAGCATTTTATTTTTTAAGCATATTTGGTAAAAAAACTTTAGGTATAGGATATTCAATTGCTTTAAGCGAAGTGTTTTTAGCTCCAATTACTCCATCAAATACTGCAAGGGGCGGTGGTATAATTAATCCAATAGTTCAATCAATTGCTAAAGCTCTAGGTTCAGAGCCAAATAATGGCAGTGCAAATAAAGCAGGAACATATCTTAGCCTTGTAAATTATCAATCAAATCCAATTACATCTGCTATGTTTATTACCGCAACTGCACCAAATCCATTGGTAGTAAAACTAATTTCAGATGCAACTAATGCAAATATTAGTATTACTTGGGGGCAATGGGCTTTAGGAATGTTTGTTCCTGGAATGTGTGCGATATTGCTTATGCCATTAGTGATTTATTTTTTAAGCCCACCTGAACTTAAAGAAACACCTGATGCAAGAGAATTAGCTAAAAAAGAATTAGCTGCTATGGGTAAATTTAGCTTAGATGAAAAAATTATGCTTAGTATTTTTGGATTATGCTTATTCTTATGGGCTGGAATGCCGAGTAATTTTGCTAATTGGTTTGGCTTTAGTGAATATGCAAAGGCTTTAACATTTGATCCTGCTAGTGTGGCGGCTTTAGGACTTGCAATTGCGCTTTTAACTGGTGTTTTAAAATACGATGAATTATTAGCAGAAAAGACAGCTTGGGATACATTAGTATGGTTTGCTGCTTTAATTATGCTTGCTACTATGCTTGATAAATTAGGTTTAGCTGCATTTTTAGGACAAGAGTTAAAAATGGCAGCTTCATCTTTAGGGCTTAGTGTAACTTTTGTAATGATATTTTTTACTTTAGCGTTTTTGTATTCGCACTATTTTTTCGCAAGCACAACGGCTCATATTTCAGCAATGTTTTTAGTATTTTATAAAACAGGGCTTGATTTAGGAGCACCACCTATGCTATATGCTTTTATGTTAGCAGCTGCAGGAAATATTATGATGGCACTTACGCATTATGCTACAGGGACTGCTCCTGTTGTATTTGGTAGTGGTTATGTTAGTCTTAATAAATGGTGGATAATAGGTTTTATTGTAAGTGTTATTGATATAGCAGTTATGATTTGTGTTGGCTTAGTATGGTGGAAGATATTAGGCTTTTATTGATTTAAGAATTTGAAATAGGAATTTCCTATTTCAAATTCTAAACACAAAATTATCAATAAACTTCCACATATACCATACCATCATCAGTATATCTTGCACTATAATCAAACCAATTTTCAGCACTTTGTTTTGTGTCTTTATTTGTCATTTTCATTTCACCTTTACATCTAATTAGTTTTTTTTCTTTATCTATTTTTTCAGTCATAAATCCAGAATACGAAATATCTAATGAAGAAATATTAGGAACTTGTTTTTTAACAATTTGAGTAACAACATCAGTTACTTCTTTATCATCACAACTAGGTATAGAACCACAACCTATACAAAATGCACTAACTACAATTAAAGAAAAATATATTTTTTTCACGATATATCCTTATATAATTTGTAAAATTTGTTGATAATTGTATTGTCTAACTTTTTTGCCAATATTTATAATATCAATAATCCACCATATAATTCCTATTGCAAACATACAAGTAATGAATTTGAGTATAAAAATAAGTATGCCTAAACCAATAGAGCCAAGATAAAATCTATCTACATAAAACATAGCACATATAATTCCAGTAGTAGGATTTTTAAGCTTTGCAGCAAGTAGTTTGTCTGAAAAGTTTTTTCTTTCAGCATCGTTCATTCTCTCTAACTTTTCTCTTAAATTAATTACAGCCATTCCGTCTTTTGGCAACTTGTCTTGAATACTCATTAAAATACTATTCGTATCCATTTACACTCCTTAAGAAAAAATTAAATCCATATAATACCCCCCCCCAATCTTAAAAGTAGCTTAAAATAATTTTAAAATATTTAAAACAAAAATTATCTTATTTAGGCTACAATGAAACTACATTTTAATTTTAAGGAGAAGTTATGAAAAAAGTTGGTATTTTTTATGCTACAAAAGGTGGTACTACTAAAGCTTTTGCAGAGCAAATCGCAGCAAAAATTGGTGCTGATGTTGTAAATATTAAAGATGTTGAAATAAACGCATTATCAGAATATAAAACTTTAATCTTAATGAGTTCAAGCTATTTTTTTGGTGCTTTGGCTGATGATTGGGGAAGTAAAGTAAAATTATTAAATACTATTGATTTTAGCGATAAAAATGTAGCTATCGTAGGTGTTGGCGGACAAGAAAGACATCCTGATAGTTTTTGCTCTGGTGTAGCTGATTTTTATGATAAATTAGCTTTTAGTGGAGCAAGATTTATAGGCGAAGTTTGCTCAAGTGATTATAACTACACATTCTCAAGATTACAATTTGGAAAAGCTTTAAGAGGGCTTTGCCTTGATAAAGCTGATGGGGATAAAAACGAAGCAAGAATTAATGCTTGGGTTGAAAATATTAAAAAATATTTATGATTTTTAGGAAGCCAAGCTTCCTTTTTGGTAATGTTAGCATTTTTTAAACACTTATATTTGATATTTATTTTTAGACTTTGTTATGATAAAAAAGGTAATTTTTTATTGTTTTTATTTCAATTAGTTTCAGCGTTTTTTGTTTTTCTAACTTTTATTGTGATAGTTTTATATAGCTTAGAATACATAAGCGATCATACAAAAAATCTTGATGAACTTAAAAAGGCTGAAGGTGTATTGTACGATATAGAAAAGATAGTTTATAAGAAAATATTTAGGAGTAGAACTGATTACATAATATGGCATTATAAAATGATTGATAATAATAAAAATCACAAAACTTTCATAGCAAGAGAAGATAAAAGTTATGCAAAAAATCTCATAGGGCAAAAAGTAGCTATTTACTATGTTCCTAGCGTATTTTATCCAGAAATAAGACAATTAGAATCAAATGGCTTTATTTATGAGCGATACAAAGTAAGAGATAATTATGAAGATTTAAAGTATATTTTCCCATTTTTTATGTTTTTTGCGAGTATATTTTATATGCTAAATATTAAAGGCAAATACCCTGATGATTATGAATTACCATTACTTAAACATAGTATAAGGCTGAAGACTTTTAATAAATATTTTTTGATTTTATTAATTTGGTTTATTTTTATAATTGCAGCGTTTAAATATAGTGATGAAATTATTATAATGTATTTTTTAATTATTTTAAATCCTATAATTACGCTAGTTTTTGAGCTAAAATTTAATTTAATCAAAATTAATTTTTATGATGATTTTTTAGAATTTGAATATGGATTTTTCTTATTTAAAGTCAAGTATAAGAAAATAAAATATATAGATTATCAAGGAATTTATATTCAAACTAAATATATTAATTTTATTATTAATACAAATAAATTGAGCGAAGATGATTTGGATTATTTAGCTATAAGTTTAAAAAATAATTCCTAATTAATTAAATTAGGAATTATGAAAAATTTAATTATGAAAATAAACCATTAACACTTTCATTATGATAAACACGGCGAATAACTTCCCCAAATAAAGGTGCAACACTTAAAACTGTTATTTTTTTACATTCTTTTGCTAGTGGTATAGTATCAGTTACTATTAACTCATCTAAAGCACCATTTTCTATTCTATCATAAGCAGCTCCACTTAAAACAGGATGAGTACAGCAAGCAATTACACTTTTAGCTCCTAATTTTTTAAACACTTCAGCAGCTTTAACAATAGTTCCTGCAGTATCAATCATATCATCAACTATAATTACATCTTTACCATTTACATCGCCAATTACATTCATAACTTCGCTTTCATTAGCTTTTTCACGGCGTTTATCAACAATAACAAGTTCTAAATCTAGTGCTTTTGCAACAGCTCTTGCACGAACAATTCCGCCTGTATCAGGACTTGCAACTACTGCTTTACTTAAATCTCTTTGTTTTAAATGTTCGTTAAAAATAATACTTCCGTATAAATTATCAACAGGGATATTAAAAAATCCTTGAATTTGACCTGCATGTAAATCAATAGTAGCTACACGGCTAATTCCTGCAGTTTGCATTAAATCAGCTACTAATTTTGCACTAATTGGAACTCTAGGAGCTGCTTTTCTATCTTGTCTAGCATATCCAAAATAAGGAATTACAGCAGTGATTGAATTAGCTGAACTTCTTTTTAATGCGTCAGTTAATATTAATAATTCCATTAAATTATCATTCGCTGGTGCGCAAGTGCTTTGGATAATAAATACATCTTTACCACGCACACTTTCTCCAATTTGAACGCTAATTTCTCCATCACTAAAACGCTTAACTCCAGCATCGCTTAATTTACAATCTAATCTTTGAGCGACTTTATTGGCAAATTGAATATTTGCAGAACCCGAAAAAATGGTATAACCTCTCATAAAATAACCTTTCTAAATTAATAAAATGAGCTATTATATCTTAAAAAACTTATTTGTAAATTTGTTACAAAAAGTAACATATTGTTAAAAATATTACGATTATTCTTAATCTTGTTGTTATTATATGCTAAATTCAGCATTTAAAATTAAAATATTAAAATCTTATCACGAAAGGAAAATTATGGAATTTACACCTAATTTTAACCCACTTGGCAACATTTGGTTAAGTGCATTTGTAGCGTTTTTACCTATACTTTGCTTTTTTCTTTGCCTAGTGGTTTTTAAGACAAAAGGTTATGTGGCAGGTTTTTTAACTGTTGTTACAGCCATTCTTGTTGCAGTTTTTGCTTATAAAATGCCGTTAAATGCTGCATTTGCTAGTATTATAGTAGGTTTTACTACTGGTATTTGGCCTATTGCTTGGATTATAATAGCAGCTATTTTTCTTTATAAGCTTTCAATTAAATCAGGTCAATTTGAAGTAATTAAACAAAGTATTATGACAATTACGCCTGATCATCGTATTCAAGTAATCATCATTGGATTTTGTTTTGGAGCATTCTTAGAAGGTGCTATTGGATTTGGTGGCCCTGTTGCAATTACTGCTGCTTTACTTGTTGGTTTAGGTCTTAGACCATTACAAGCAGCTGGATATTGTATGATAGCAAACACAGCTCCTGTTGCATTTGGTGCTATTGGTATTCCAATTATTGCAATGGCTCAAGCTGTTGGAATACAACAATATGAAGTTGCTGCTATGGTTGGTAGAATTTTACCTCCGTTTAGTTTTTGTATTCCATTTTTTATAGTATTTTTAATGGATGGTATGAAAGGTATTAAAGAAACTTTCCCTATTGTATTTGTTGCAGCTATTTCTTTTGCTATAGCACAATTTTTATCAGCAAACTTCTTAGGTGCTGAATTACCTGATATTATTTCAGCTATTGTTTCTTTAGTAGCTACTGCTGTTGCTGCAAAAACATTTAAACTTAAAAATATTGTAAGATTTGATGATAAAAAAGATTTTAGCGATGTAAAAATTTTAAGCATCAAAGAAATTGTTTATGCTTGGTCACCTTTCTTATTATTAATTGTATTTGTTGTTATATGGACTCAAGGTTGGTTTAAATCATTATTTGGAACTGATGCAGCTTTAGCATTTACAAATCTTAAATTATCATTTGCTAGTTTAGGTGATTTAGCAGTTATTAAACCATCACTTGTAGAAGGTGGAAAAGCAGGAACTCAACCTTTAGGACTAGGAATTCCATTAATCAACACTCCAGGAACAGCTATTTTATTTGCTGCAATTGCAAGTATATATATTTTAAAAGTAAAAGCTAGTGATGCTAAAGTATGTTTTAATGATACTTTAAGAGAAATGGCGTTTCCTATTTTAACTATTGGTTTAGTTGTTGGTTTTGCAAAAATTACTGATTATAGTGGAGCTAGTGGAACATTAGGAATTGCATTATCACAAACTGGTGGAGCATTTACATTCTTCTCTCCTGTAATTGGTTGGATTGGAGTATTCTTAACAGGTTCTGATACAAGTGCAAACCTTTTATTTGGTTCTTTACAACAAGTTACAGCTCATCAATTAGGCTTTTCTGACACATTATTCTTAGCAGCAAATAGTGCAGGTGGTGTTGTTGGTAAAATGATATCTCCACAAAGTATTGCAGTTGCTTGTGCTGCTGTTGGCCTTGTAGGACGCGAGAGTGAGTTGTTTAAATACACAGTTAAATACTCAATAGCTATGATAATAATTATAGGAATTTGGGTAAGCTTAATTGCATATTTTATGCCTGGAATTATACCACCTAGTATTCCTTTAGCTAAATAATTATGCTTAGTTTAAAAAGGTTAATTAAAAAAAATCTAGGAATATATTTTATGGTTATTGCTAGTTTTGCATTTGCACTCATGGGGTGCTGTGCAAAACTACTTGCAAATACTATGCCTAGTGTAGAAATAATGTTTTTTAGAAATGTTATTGGAGTTATTTTTATAGCTTATTTGATTTATAAAATTCCACATAAAAAATCAGGTGGTAAGTTCTCTTTATTGTTTTTTCGTGGTTTAATAGGAACTATTTCTTTATATTTTTTCTTTTATAATGTCGCTAATATTTCTTTAGGCGGTGCTTTTGCTTTTCAAAAAACAAATCCACTTTTTGTAGCATTAATTGCATTTTTGTTTTTTAAAGAGCAGTTAGGATTTAAAAGTATTTTATATTTATTATTAGCTTTTGGTGGTGTAATGTTAATAATTCAACCATTTGCACCTGAACATTTACATAGTGGTTTTGATATTAAAAACTCAATTTTAGGTGTTTTAAGTGGTTTAACAGCAGCGCTTGCTTTAACAAGTGCTAGGGAATTAGGAAAGTTTTACAATACTGAAGTTATAGCATCAAGTTTTTTTATACTAGGAACAATTTTACCTATATTATCTATGCTAGGCGGAGAGTATTTAAATGAGAGTATTATTAGGCATTTTGATTTTGCTTTTGCTACATTTGTAATGCCTGTTGGATATAAAATATGGACTTTAATTATTTTAATGGGCTCTTTATCGATTCTATACCAAATATATGTAACAAAAGCCTATAAAGCAGCTAAAAAGGCTGGGGTTGTAGCTGGAGTTGGATATATTGATGTTGTATTTACTTTATTTTTAGGAATACTTTTAGGAGATGATTTACCAAGTTTTGTAGTTTTAACAGGTATAATCTGCGTTTTAATAGGTGGTATAGGAATAAGTTTAAGTAAGGATAATAAAAAATGAGAAAAATAATATTATTTGCAGGACCTTGCGTTATAGAAAGTCCTGAAATTGTTACAGAAGTTGCAAAAAGATTAGAAAAAATTGCAAAACATCCACAAATTGATTTTTATTTTAAATCAAGTTTTGATAAAGCAAATCGCACAAGTTTAGATAGTTTTAGAGGACCTGGACTTGAAAAAGGTTTGCAGATTTTAGCTGATATAAAATCTAAATTTGGATATAAAATAATTACAGATATTCACGAGAGTTATCAAGCTAGTATTGCAGCCGAGGTTGTTGATACTCTTCAAATTCCAGCTTTTTTATGCAGACAAACTGATTTATTAGTTGCAGCTGCTAAAACTAAAGCTATTATAAATATTAAAAAAGGTCAATTTTTAAATCCAACTGATATGAAATATAGTGTAGCAAAAGTAGCACAGACTAGAGGGTATGATTATAAAACTAATGATGAAAGTTTTTTTGCTTGCTCTGATATTGGAGAATTATCATTTAAAGATTTAAAAGATGAAGATTTTTCAAAAGCTCATCAAATAGCAAGAGAAGCTGGTGTTTTAGCGGTTGAGCGTGGAACTAGTCTTGGATATGGGAATTTAGTTGTTGATATGAGATCTCTTAAAATTATGAGAAATTTCGCACCTGTTATATTTGATGCTACACATAGCGTTCAAATGCCTGGAGCAGCAGGTGGTAAGAGTGGTGGAGATAGCTCTTTTGTATTGCCTTTAGCAAGAGCTGCTGCTGGAGTTGGCGTTGATGGATTTTTCTTTGAAACACATTTTAATCCGTGTGAAGCTTTATGCGATGGACCTAATATGGTAGCTACTAGCAAATTAGAAGAGAAAATTAATTTATTATTGAAAATATTAAATAAGGAATAAATATGAATATTATTGAAGGACAATTAAAATTAAATGGTAATGAGAAATTTGCCATAATAAACGCTAGATTTAATAGTTTTATAACTGATAAATTAGTTGAAGGTGCTAAAGATGCTTTTGTTCGTTTTGGTGGAAATGAAAAGAATTTAGATTTAATTTTAGTTCCTGGTGCTTTTGAATTACCTTATGCTTTAAAACAAGCAGTGAAGAAAAATTATGATGGAATAGTGGTTTTAGGTGCTGTTATTCGTGGAGATACCCCACATTTTGATTATGTATCAGCAGAATGCACTAAAGGTGTTGCAGCTATAACTTTAGCAAATGATACTCCAATTAGTTTTGGTGTTCTTACAACAAACACTACAGAGCAAGCTATGGATAGAGCAGGAATTAAAAGTGGTAATAAAGGTTATGAAGCTATGGTAACTACTATTGAAATGCTAAATTTACAAAGAGTTCAAAATGGCAACTAGACATCAAGCTAGAAAAACGGTTGTAAGTTTATTGTATTCATTTGATTATGTTCAAAATAGTGAGCATGTAAATGATTATTTAGAAGAGCATAAAATAAGAAATGCTATTCGTGAATGGGCTTTAGAATTATTTAACGGCGTTCAAGCAAATCTATTAAAAATAGATGAGTGTTTAAAAGGTATTTTAGAAAGCAATGAAGTTAGTAATTTAGGTGGTATGGAAAAAGCTATTTTAAGACTTGGTGTTTATGAATTGCTTTTTACAAAAACAGATAAAGCTGTTGTTATAAATGAAGCTATTGAACTAGCTAAAGAATATGCAAGTGATAATGCACCTAAGCTTATTAATGGTGTATTAGATAAGGTTAGAAATTAATTTTAAATTAGCTAATATTTTTTATATTAGCTAATTACTCGTTGAATATTTTAATAGATATTTTTATATTTTATTTTCCAAATTAAATTCCTAATAGTTTTATGATATTTATTAAAATAATCAAAAAGGATAAATATGGAAAATGTTTTAATGCTAATGATAGGGGTATCAATATTATTAGCTTTTATAGTAATCATTGCTTTTATTTGGGGTTTTAAAAATAAACAATTTACCGAAAATAATGGCTTTTTAGAATTAAATGATAGTGAAGAAGCATTAAATGATGCAATTATTTTAGAACAAAGAAAAATGGAATTAAAAAATATGAAAAAGGCTTTATTTTTAGATAGAGATGGGGTAATTAATAAGGATTTTTCTTATGTTTATGAATTAGAAAAATTAGTATTTATGCCTAATATTTTTGAGATAGTTAAATTCTTTCAAGATAAAGATTATTTGATTTTTATAATTACAAATCAAAGTGGAGTAGGGCGTGGGTATTTTACAAAAGAGCAAATGGATATTTTTAATGAAGTAATTTTAAATGAGTTTAAAAATCATAAAATTAATATAAGTAAAATTTATTCTTGTTTACATATACCTAGTGATAATTGTGAATGTAGAAAACCAAAAGCTGGTCTTATTTTACAAGCAGCTAAAGAATTTAATTTAGATTTATTTAATTCAATTTTTATAGGCGATAAAGTAAGTGATATGCAAGCGGCTATAAATGCAAATATTAATAATCGTTATTTGTTTAATGAAGATTTAAAAGAATTTGAATATTGTAAAAAAGTGAATAATTTATTAGATATAAAAAAGGACTATGAATGAAAAATATTAAAGCTTTAGTAATTGGAGATTTAATACACGATATTTATGTTTTTGCAAATTGCACTAGAATTAGTCCAGAAGCACCAGTTCCAGTAATCACTCCTAAAAGTGAGAAAAAAGTCTTAGGTGGTATGGCAAATGTGGCTAATAATCTTGCAAAATTAGGTGCAAATGTTAGTATTTTAAGTGTTATTGGAGATGATGATAGTGCTAAATTTATTGAAAACGAATTGCAAAAACAAAATATAACTTGCCATATAATTAAGCAAAAAGATAGAAAAACTTCTACAAAAACTCGTATTTTTGGCTCAAATCAGCAAATAGTAAGAATAGATATAGAAAGCACAGAGCAAATTAGCGATAAATTAGCTGATGAATTATTTGATAAAATACGCAATGATAAATATGATGTAATTATTTTTAGCGATTATGATAAAGGAGTTGTTAGTCCTTATTTAGCACAAAAAATAATTAAATTTGCAAAAGATAGTAATACTTTAAGCCTAGCAGACCCTAAGAAAGATTTTTATAAGTTTAAAGGCATAGATTTAATAACACCTAATTACAAAGAAGCTTGTGAATTTTTAGGTAATTTTAATGAATATGATGATGATATATTATTAAAATCATTAGAAAAATTACAAAAAGAATTGGATTTAAAAATACCATTAATTACTTTAGGTAGCAATGGAATTGCTGCTGTTTATGATAATAAATTAAATCGCCATTATGCTTTAGCTAAAGAAGTTTTTGATGTAACCGGTGCTGGAGATAGCGTGATTTCATCATTATCATTTTTCTTAGCGAATGATTTTAATATTAGTAAAAGTATAGATTTAGCTAATAAAGCTGCTGCTATTGTTGTAGGTAAGATAGGGGCTGTTAGCGTAGGGCTTGATGAGATTATAAATTTTGATAATGAATTTTATAAATTTAAAAATATAGATGAGATTAAACAACTTAGTAAAGGTAAAAAAATAGTTTTTACCAATGGCTGTTTTGATATTTTGCATTACGGGCATCTTAGTTATTTAAGAGCAGCTAAGGAGTTAGGAGATATTTTAGTTGTTGGTTTAAATTCTGATGAAAGTATTAAGAGATTAAAAGGTGAAAATAGACCAATTAATAATATAATGACTAGAAAAGCTATGATGTGTGCTTTAGAATTTGTAGATTATGTTTGTGAATTTAGTGAAGATACGCCAATTAATTTAATTAAAACTTTAGAGCCTGATATATTGGTAAAAGGTGCTGATTATGAAGGAAAAGAAGTTGTTGGCTCATCATATGCAAAAGAAGTAAAATTAATAGAATTTAAAACAGGATATTCAACCACAAATATTATAGAAAAAATAAAGGAGTTATATGTTAAATAAATTAAAAAATGAGTTAAACGAGCACAAAAAAGCTTATGATAATATTAATGAAGAGTATTTAAAAGATATTATTCAAGTAGCTGATATTATAAAAAAAGCTTTGGAAAATGGTAAAAAATTATTGATTTTTGGCAATGGTGGTAGTGCTGCAGATGCTCAACATTTTGCAGCCGAACTTAGTGGAAGATATAAATGTGAGCGTAATGGTCTTAGTGCTATTGCACTTAGCACAGATACTTCAGCACTAACTGCAATCGGTAATGATTATGGCTATGAATATGTGTTTAGTAGGCAAGTAAATGCTATTGCTAAAAGTGAAGATATAGTGTTTGGTATAAGCACTAGCGGGACTAGTAAAAATGTTATTTTAGCACTTGAAGAAGCTAGAAAAATTGGTTGCAAATGCGTTTTATTAGCTAGTGAAAAATTAGAAAATAGTCCGTATTTTGCCCTAAAAGCACCTAGTAAGGATACGCCAAGAATACAAGAAATTCATATTTTCACAATACATTGTATTTGTGAAATACTGGATAATTATTTTAAAGATAAATAAGGTTTGAGCTTAAAGCTCAAACTAAATTATGATTTTTAGCTAGCCTTAATGCTTTTGTAAATTCTTTTAATTGTTTAATATTTCCTATGCTAATTCTATTTAATAAAGGATAATTATCTATAGGTCTTCCAACTATTATCTCGCATTCTTTCATAAAATCAGCATATTTTGTGCTTTTAATTTCGTGTAAAATAAAGTTAGTATGAGATTTAAAATATTTTATATTTAAAGTTTCAAATTCATTTTCTAATAAAGCTTTATTATCGTTAATAATTTTTCTTGTAGTTTTTGCAAAGTCTTTTTGTTTTAGGGCAAAAATCGCACACTCTAAAGCAAAAGCATTAATAGCATCAGGACTAAAAAAATCTTTTAAAATTGATATTAATCTAGTGTGAGCTATCCCATATCCAACTCTTAAACCTGCTAATGAATACATTTTAGAAAATGTTCTAATATGTAAAATATTTGGATTTTTTGCAAATTCTAAACTATAAAAATCATCAGCAAATTCACAATAAGCCTCATCTAAAAGCATATATACATTATCTTTGCAAATTGAGTTTAATTCATTTAAATCTTTCTTGCTTAGCATTAGGCCTGTTGGATTGTTTGGATTTACAAGATAGATTATATTTATTTTATTTGGGATTATTTTTATTTTATTTATATCAAAATTAAACTCACTATCTAAGTAAAACCCATCAATACTATAACCTATATTTTTAGCATAATAAAGTGTTAAGTCAAAAGTAGGTAATGGTGATATTAAATGAACATTGGAATTTGAATATTTATAAAATGCTAAAAGGCTCATATAAATAACATTACTTGAGCCATTACCTAGAACAAAATTATCACTTTTTAAATTATAAAAATTAGCTAATTCATCTAATAATTTATAATTTTTATCAAAAGAATACTTATTAAATTCAATACTATTAATTATCTCTTTAATATCTAAAGTATTACAAGTATTTTCGTTTTTGCTTAAATCAATCATATATTTTTAAATAGATTTTCAAGATTTGCTTTTGCTTCTTCTGAGCTTATATGATTTTCTGCTTCAGTGCCAACTTCAATTAATTCAATATTAAGTCCTGTTAGCATATTGCATAACCTAATATTAATTCCTTGCTTACCTATAGCTTTACTTTTTTGGTCGTGATTTATTACAACCTTAGCTATGTCGTTATCAATCGTAACTGAATTAATAATTGCAGGTGCTAAAGCACGAGAAACTACAATAGCTTGTTCGTTAGAATACTCTATACAATCTATATTTTCGCCATTTAATTCTTTACTAATAGCATTAATTCTAACACCTTTTGTTCCAACGCTAGCACCTACAGCATCAATATTGATTGAGTTAGCTTTTAATAAAACTTTAGCTCTTTCACCAGGAATTCTAGCGCAATTAATAATTTCTATAGCACCATCTTTAATCTCTGGAACTTCAAGCATTAAAAGTGCATTTAAAAATTTAGGAGAAGTTCTTGAAATTTCAACCTTTAAGCCTAGTTTTTTATCAACACTAACTTTTCTAATAACTGCTTTTAATACATCACCAACTTTAAATTTTTCGCCTTTTATACGATTTTTTCTAGGTAATACTGCTCTAATTTCATCAAATTCTATGAAAGTATTTTCATCATTATCAACAAATACTACCGTTCCAAAAATTAATCTATCAACCATACTTTGGTATTTTTCAAATAATTTTTCTTCTACAAGTCTTTGCACATTATATTCTAATTCTTTATAAAGCCAATTTATTGCAGTTCTATCAAGATTTGCAAAAGATATTTCATATTTTAAAGTATCTCCGATTTCTACTTCACTTGATTCTAATTTTGCTTTATCAAGGCTAATATATTTACTTTCATTATTAGCTAATTCATCATTATTTGCAACAACTACTAGATTTTGATATACACAAAGAGTTTTTTTAACATCTACACTAAATTCTTTATCATCACCAAAAAGTCTTTTAGCAGTATTTGTAATAGCTTTTACTACACGCTCACTTACTTCTTCTATTGGCAATGATTTCTCATTCGCAATTGATTCTATTATATCTACTATTCTTTCCAAGATTTTACCTTTAATTGAAGTTTGAAGACTATTATTATATAAAAAATAACTTTTAATAAGTTTAATGAAAGAACTTTTTGTTATTATTTTATTTTTTTAATTTAAAAAAGGATATGAGATGAAATTTAAATTAGCAAAACAAACTTTAAATTCAAAACCAAAAGAAGTTACTATTGAAGAAGTTATAAAAATACTTGAAGAAAAAAAGGTTATATTTTTAGACCATTCAAATTCTAGTGAAGATATTACAAAATTAGTTGAAAAATTAAATAATTTTAAGGTATATGTAAATACGGTTAAATATGGTTTAGTAGAAGATGAATTTATTTATGAGGTACATATACTTTGAGTAAAAAATTATATATAGAAACTTTAGGCTGTGCAATGAATGTTCGCGATAGTGAGCGTATGATTGCAGAGCTTACCACTAAAGAAGGTTATGAAGTAACTACAGATAAAAAAGAAGCTGATTTAATATTAATAAATACTTGTAGTGTGCGTGAAAAACCAGTCCATAAGCTTTTTAGTGAAGTAGGTGGTTTTTTAAAAGAGAAAAAAGAAGGAGCAAAAATAGGCGTTTGTGGTTGCACGGCTTCTCATTTAGGTAGCGAGATTTTTAAGCGTGCTCCACAAGTTGATTTTGTGTTAGGTGCAAGAAATATTAGCCGTATAACAGAAGCAATTAAAACTCCAAAATTTATAAGTAATGATATAAATTACGATGAAAGCGATTTTGCTTTTGCTGATTTTAGAAATAGTATTTATAAAAGCTATGTAAATATTATGATAGGTTGTGATAAGCATTGTGCTTATTGTATCGTCCCACACACTCGTGGTGATGAGCTAAGTATTCCAAAAAATATTATTTTAAATGAAGTAAAAAAAGCCGTTAGCAACGGAGCTAGTGAAGTATTTTTGCTAGGACAAAATGTAAATAATTATGGTAAAAGATTTTCAAGTAACCATCCTAAAATGGATTTTTCAGACCTTTTAAATGAGATTAGCGAGGTTGATGGGCTTGAAAGGATTAGATTTACTAGCCCACACCCACTTCATATGGATGATAAGTTTTTAGAAACTTTTGCAAAAAATCCTAAAATTTGTAAAAGTATGCATATGCCTTTACAAAGTGGTAGCACAAGTATTTTAAAAGCTATGAAGCGTGGCTATACTAGAGAATGGTTTATAAATAGGGCTTTAAAATTAAGAGAATTAGTTCCAAGTGCTAGTATATCAACAGATATTATCGTGGCATTTCCTGGTGAGAGCGATGAAGATTTTGAATTAACACTTGATGTAATGAGAAAAATTAGATTTGAGCAAATTTTTTCATTTAAGTATTCTAAAAGACCACTAACACCTGCAGCAACAATGCCAAATCAAATTCCTGAAAATATAGCAAGTGCAAGGCTAACTAAATTACAAAGTTTATACAATGAAATTTTAGATGAGATTAGTGCAGCACAATTAAATAAAACTTATAAAGTATATTTTGAAGAATTAAGAGAAAATCAAACTATAGCAGGAAGAAGTGATAATAATTTCTTAATAGTTGTAAATGGTAGCGAAGAATTGCTTGGAAAAATGGTTAATGTAAAGATTACAAAGACTTCTAGGACAACCCTTTATGGCGAAATACAAAGTTAAAATTTTAGCTTTTATAATATTTATACTTTTAAATATTATTTATTTAACTTGTAAAAAAAGATTTTATGGAGAAAAAACTTTACCTAAAGAGCCTTGCATAGTGCTTTTTTGGCATGGAAAACTTACTATGATGGCTTTTATTTTTGCTTATATGAAGAAAAATGGTTATAAAAAAAAGCCTTATGTATTAATAAGTAATCACAAAGATGGAGAATTAATTGCTAGTGTTATGAAATACTTTAATATAAATGCTGTTAGGGGTAGCACTTATGATTCTCCAGTTAAAGCATTGCTTGAAATTAAAAGTCTTTTAGGGCAAGGTCATGATGTATATATTACTCCTGATGGACCTAGAGGACCTTATCATAGTATTTCAGCAGGCTCTTATAAAATAGCTTTAAAATATAAAATTCCTACGATTATTTTTGATAATGCTGCAAGTAGATTTTATAGGGCTAAAAGTTGGGATAAGATGATTTTAGCTAAGCCATTTTCTACAATTGCTTATATTATTTCAAAACCGATATTATTAGATGAAGCAAACTCTGTTAATTTAATAAATAAGGAATTTAATAAACTAGAGCTTAAATTAAATGAAGAAGGTTTTTATGTTTAATATAAGAAAATACCTATCAACTATTTTTATTAATTTAGTAATTAAGGATAAAAGTTGTAGTATAGAAGCTTATTCTGTTAAAAATGAAAAAATTATTAAAATTCATCAAAGAACTTTTATTGAAGAAGATAAAAATAAATTACTAAAATATATAAAAACCTTAATTGATAATCATTATTTTACTTATGTTTCACTTTTATTTACTAGTATCGGTCAAGGAATGGTGCCGACAATCAATAAAACAGATTTACAAAAATTTGGTGTTGATAGCAGTGCTGTTAATTTAAAAATCTTTGATAATTCGTTTTTGTATGCGGCTAAAACTGAATTAATCAATGCTGATATTGTTTTTGATGAATTGCAAGTGGATTTAATTTATTCTCCTTTTAGCATATTGTTTAAGCTAATTCAAGATAAAAAATCAGATGGTTTTGTATTTGATGGTATAAGTTTATTTGTGTTAAAATACGGAGAATTCATTACTTTAATGATTTATGATGGTAAGAAATTTAAATTTGGTAGTTATTTTGAGCTTAAAATCAACAAAGATAATGAAGAAGACCATCAAACTTTAGAATTAGAAGAAGAAATTGAATTAGATAGCAATAACGATACATTAGAAGAACTTGATTTTGATGAATTTGATAATGTAAAGGTTGATGATAATTTTGATTTAGGAGCTGATTTAAATTCTGATTTGAATGAAAATTTACAATCATTTAGCTTGGATATGCAAATATTTGAATATATAAATAGTGCGATTAAAGAATTTTATAATAACAATATTTATGATAGTGATTTTATTAATAATATTATTATATTTGAACACGAAAAAAGCTCTAAAGCTATGCATTCTTATATTGAAAGTGAATTATTAATAAAGCCTATTGTATATACAATTGATATATTTAAGGAAATGTTAAAATTAAGCAGTAATGATTTAGGAGCAAAAATTGATATATAGTCTTAAAAATGCTGAACAAAAACCTATATTAAATAAATTTAATAAATTATGCTTTTATTTTTTAATCTTCATTATTTTTGTAATTATATTTTTTGCTGTATTTATAAAAATAAAACAAGAATTAGCATATAGCGACGCACAACAAGCCAAAGAAAATAGTGATAAAATGATAGAATTAATAGGAAAAAATAGGAATGAAATTATTTTAAATAAAGAATATATAGCTTTAGTAAGTGATATACAAGCTTCTAATATAAATTTAAAAAAGAGTATAAAAAATTTATTTGACTTAGTTCCTGATAGTATAGTTTTAAATGAAGTTTTAATGGAGCAAAAAAGCTTATTGATTAAAGGAATTACTCCAACAAAAGAAATTTATAATAATTTATTGCAAACACCGCTTCAAAGTATTTTTGAAACATCAAAAACTAATTTTATACAATTAAATTCTGGTTGGTATAACTTTGTAAGCATTAACACTATTGAAAATTCTGAGGGTTTTAATGAATAAAGATAATAGTATGAGTAAAATTGATATAGTAAAGTTGCTATTATGGTTGAGTATATTTTTGATTACTATTTTTACTCTTAGTGCTTTGCTTATAATCCCAAGTGTAAATAAATTAAAAGTTGCAAATGAAGTTTTAAGCTCTTCAAATTCAAAATTTCAGCAAAATAAAGCAAAAAATGAAAGTATTGAAAGACAATTAAATGATTATTTATCAGAAAATAAAACCAATTTAGCAAAAATTCATAATGAATTTGATATTGAAAAATTTAAAAATCATTGCAAGACTTTTTTTGATGAAGTGAATTTAGATAAGAATTTAGATTTTAGCGAAGATTATGTAAGCTATCAGTTATCAGTAAGCACAAAAATAACAAGTCCAACTATTTTTTATGATTTCATAGATTCTTTAGATAATTTTCCAAATATTTTACGAGTTCATTTCCCAATAGTTTTAAAATCTGATAAGAATTTGATAAAAGCACAATTTAACATTCAAGTATATAAAAGATAAGCCTACAAAAGTAGGCTAAGAATTATTTATGCAATTCGTTTGCATAGAATTTAACAGAATTAAAGCCTTCTTTTAAAGCCCATTCGTAAGCACTTGATACGAATTCCCAATTAATATGCTTATAAAAACCTTCAAGGTAAGCTGCTCTTGCATTTCTGTGGTCAATATAATAAGCGTGTTCCCAAACATCAACAACTAATAAAGGAATTAATTTATCAGTAATTGGAGTTGCTGCATTGCTTGTTTTTACTAATTCAAGTTTTTTACTTGTAGTATTATATACAAGCCAAAACCATCCACTACCAAATAAGCCTGTAGCACCTTTTATAAATTCATCTTTAAAGTTTGAACAGGTTCCAAAAGCTTCATTAATTGCTTTTTCTAATTCAGCACTCATTTTACTTTCTTTTGGACTAATGCAGTCAAAATAAAAATCGTGATTATAAACTTGTGCAGCATTGTTAAAAATACCTTCTTTAGAAGTTAAGATAATATCAACTAAATCTTTTTTTTCAAATTCTGTTCCAGCAATCAAATTGTTAAGATTATTAACATAAGTTTGATGGTGTTTACCATAGTGATAATTGAAAGTTTCTTCAGTTAAAAAGCCTGAAAACGCATTTGTCGCATAATTTAATGTTCTTAATTTAAACATCTTTTCTCCTTAATTTTAAAATTTGTATTAAAAATATATCAAAAAAAAGATAATATTTATCTTATTTAAAATCCTTTTTTATCTGTAAAAAATATATTTATTAAAGAAAATTAAAATTATTATCAAATTAAGAAAAAATTAATAAATAATTCATATAATAATCAATATCAAATTAATTTAAAAAAAAGGATATGTTATGAAGTTAAGTAAAATTACATTAGCTAGTATTTTTGTTGCAAGTTCTGCATTTGCTCATCAATTTTTTCCAATGAAAACAGATGATGGTTATAAGGTTGGATTTTGGGCTGATGATCACTGGGGTCAATTTCAAAGCGATAGAATATTTGGTGTAAGTGCAAAAGATTCTAAGGGTAAAAAGCTTAAAGCTGGATATGATTATTTAAATAATAAAATCTTTATAGAAGGTAATCCATCAGTAGCTAGTGTAAATTATGATTTTGGTTATTATACTTTTACAAAAGATGGCAAACATTATTCTCAAGCTAGAAATGAAATTACCGACATTACAGGTGCAAATGAAGTAACCCAAACTAGAAAAATATTTAAAATGGGTAAAAGTATATTCGCTTGGGACGAAGCATCAAGTAAGCCTTTAGGATTAAAGTTTGAAATAATTCCATTAGAAAATCCACTAGACAAAAAAGTAGGTGATAAATTAAAAGTTCAAGTATTGTTAGATGGAAAACCTATTAGTGGGGTTGAATTTGAAGACCAAAATGATGATATAGATGATATTACAACCGATGAAAAAGGTATTGCAACTTTAACTCTTAGCAAACCTCAAGATGGCTTGCAAATTATTGCAGCTGGTATAAAATTGCCTTATAATCTTGATAGATACGGAGATACTTTACAGCTTACTGCTACTTTAAGTTTTAAATCTAAATAATATTTTTAATCCCTAATTGTTAGGGATTAAAAGAAATATTTTAAAATACCTTTATTAAATTTAAAGGTTTTTAAAATGAAGACAAAAGTGTTTTTTGCTATATTAATAGCTGCTTTTGGCATTTGGTATTATTATTACAACGAAGGTAGTTATACAAAAACAGATGGTTTTGAATTAACTTATATAGATAATAGTATTATTAAAAATTATAATTCAAATATATTGTTAAATTTTTGTAATACTAGTAATTCATCTTGCAATCAATTTCAGCCAATTTTAAAATCAGTTTATAATGAACTAGGTAATTTGAATGTAAAAATTTTAAATATTGATATTTTTGACAATCCTGAATTATTGAATAAATTCCCAATTTCTTTAATACCGATACAATTTTTTTATACAAAAGATGGAGTAAATTTCAAACCAAAATCAGAAATTGGAAAGAAATTTAAAGAAGTTAATTTCAATGATGAAACTTTTTATTATCACTTAGGTATTTTAACGCAAGAAGAGATAATGTTGATTTTTGAAGAAATGCAAAACTATTAAAGTTGGTCTAGTTTTATTAGTGCATCTTCAACAATTTCTCCAATAGGTGGGGTAATATCAATATTTATTACTAAATCTTCATTGTGTGGAAATTCTAATGTTGAAAATTGAGAATCAATCATATTTTCTTTCATATAATGACCGCTTCTTTTACTCATTCTTTGCATTATTAATTCTTTTGAGCCGTGTAAATGAATGAAGATAATTTTACCAGATTGTCTTATTTTATCTCTATATTGTTTTTTTAATGCAGAACAAGCTATGACACAAGAGCGGTTTCTTCTTGAAATTGAGTAAAATACATCAGCAATTCTTTCAAGCCAAGGCTCTCTATCTAAATCATTTAATGGATTTCCACTTTGCATTTTTTCTATATTTGCTCTTGGGTGTAAATCATCTCCATCTATAAAACTTGCTCCTAAACTATTTGCAATCATAGCACCTATCGTGCTTTTGCCACAACCGCAAACTCCCATTACAACAATATTATAATGTTTCATTAATTATCCTTTTTTATAAAAATCTTGCTATTTTTAACCTATTTTTCTTAATATTACATAAATTCAAATAAAAGGAGAAATAATGCAAGAGCTTAGTGCTTCTTACTTATTATGTGTTGCCGCAGTTGCGGTTGTTTTATTATTATTTATGATTATGAAATTAAAAATTCATGCTTTCATATCATTAATAATAATAAGTTTTTTAACTTCTTTAGCAGCTAATACGCCGCTTGATAAAATTTTAGGAGTAATGCTTGGTGGTTTTGGTTCAACTTTAGCAAGTGTTGCTTTATTAGTTGGTATTGGTGCTATGATAGGTAAAATTTTAGAAGTTTCTGGTGGAGCTCAAGTTTTAGCTGATACTTTAATTGAGTTTTTTGGGGTGCAAAGAGCTCCATTTGCACTAGGTTTAGCTTCATTGATTTTTGCTTTCCCTATATTTTTTGATGCAGGGTTAATTGTAATGTTGCCTGTTATATTAAGCGTAGCTCATAAATTAAAAGGTTCTGTTTTAACTTATGCACTTCCTTCAGTTGGTGCGTTTTCTGTAATGCATGTTTTCTTACCACCACACCCAGGTCCAGTTGCAGCAGCAGCTACAATAGACGCTAATGTTGGTTGGGTTTTAATATTAGGACTTATTATTGGTCTTCCTACTTGGTATTTTAGCTCTTATTTATTTGGGCTTTATTCTGGTAAAAAAATGTATTTTAAAGCACCAGATTTATTTGAAGATGAAAAAATAGAAATTAAACATAAACCTAAATTCTTAACCGTAATATTTATATTATTAACCCCTGTAGTATTGATTTTTATAAGTGCAATTATCTCATCTATGCAAAAATTAGAAATAATCGCAAAAAATGATATATGTTTTAATGTTTTAAATCTAATAGGTCAAACTCCAATCGCTCTTATGATTACTTTAATAATTTGTATTATTGTATTTAATAAGAGTTTAGGAGCTAAAAATCTTGAAAAATATTGTGAAAAAGCTCTTCCTGCAATTTGTTCTGTAGTGCTTGTAACCGGTGCAGGTGGTATGTTTGGTGGTGTTTTAAGAGCTAGTGGAATAGGTGATGCGTTGGCTGGAACTTTAGCTAATTTAGGCGTTCCTGTTATTTTAGCTGGTTTTATAATAGCAGCAATTATTAGAATTGCTCAAGGTTCAGCTACTGTTGCACTTACTACAACAGCTGGTTTAATGGCACCAATTATTGCAGCAAATACATCAATTGCAGAATTTGATAAAGTTGCTATCGTTTTAGCAATAGCTTGTGGTAGTGTTGTTTGCTCTCATTTTAACGATTCTGGATTTTGGCTTGTAAAAGGCTTATTTGGTTTAGATGAAAAAACAACTCTTAAAACTTGGACTATATTAGAAACTTTAATAGGTGTTATAGGTTTTGTATTAATACTTATAATTTTAGCTTTATTTAATCTTGTATTTTAGTGTTTTTACTTTGGAATTTAAAATTATATTTTAAATTCCATTTTTAATTAATTTTTCTTAAATAATATAGTTTTCATTATATTTATATATTATTCCTTTTTGCTATTGGGGGGGGGTATTTAATATCTATATAATAATTAAGAATATATTATTCTATTTACTTAATTCTTAAATTATTTTATTATAATTTTATCTAACTTATAAAATTAAGTTTTATTTAAATTTTAAGGAGAATTTATGGAAAAGTTATCTCGTAGAAGCTTTTTAAAAGGTGCAGCAGGAGTAGCAGCTAGTGCGTCAAGTTTAGGTGCTGTTGATTTTATTGGTGAAAACGCTATTCCTAAAATAGATGAAAGCTTAATTAGTGCTTCACATTTTGGAGCTTATCATCCAATTATTAGAAGTAGCAAAGTTGAAGGATTTAAAGCTTTTAATGGGGATTTTAAACCAACAACTCTTATGAATGGTGTAGTAAATAGAGTATATTCACAAGATAGAATTAAAAACCCAAGCGTTAGAAAAAGTGTTTTAGAAAAAGGATTTGAAAAAGCTCCTAAAAACTTAAGGGGTAAAGAAGAATTTGTTGAGATTACTTGGGAAAAAGCTTATGAATTAGTAGCCAATGAGCTTAAAAGAGTTTATGAAAAATATGGCTCTAATGCTGTTTATGGTGGTAGTTATGGTTGGTTTTGCGTTGGAAGCGTTAATAACCCACAAAGCTTACTTGGAAGAATGTTAAATATAGCAGGTGGTTGTACTACTAGAACTCTTACATACTCAACTCATTGTATTCGTGCAATTACTCCTTATATTAGTGGTGTTGATGAATCAAGTGCTAAGCAAACTTCTTGGGACAATGTATTAGAACATTCAAAAGTGGTTGTTTTATGGTCAAATGATATGATTAATACAAATCAAATTGCTTGGGGTGTGCCATTACATGAAACTTACCCTTATTTAGAAAAATTACAAGCATTAGTTAAAGATGGAAAAATAAAAGTAATTAATATTGACCCAGTATATAATG